>JBAQGP010000323.1:0-1539 GCA_049287845.1 Solirubrobacteraceae bacterium
GACTGATCCTGTGGCCGGGCTCCGCGCGCCGCTGCCGGCCCGGGGTCGCCGCCGAGATCGCGGCCACCCACCGCCGCCATGTCCAGATCGCGGGTGTGTTCGTCAACGCGACCCTGGACGAGGTGACACGTGCCGCGGATCAGATCGGGCTGACCCTGCTCCAATTCCATGGCGATGAGGGCCCGGCGTTCTGTGGCGAGGCGGCGCGGCGCACCGGCTGTCGCATCATCAAGGCCGCCCGGGTACGCAGCGGCGCCGACATCCAGGCGCTCAGCGCCTTCCACACCGACTTCCACCTGCTTGACAGCTACCGCAAGGGCGTTCCCGGCGGCACGGGCGAGACGTTCGCCTGGGAGCTGGCGGGATCGCACCGCAACGCCGTGCCGCTCATCCTGTCTGGCGGCCTGGACCCCGACAACGTTGCCGACGCCATCGCCGCGGTGCGGCCCTACGCCGTCGATGTGGCCAGCGGCGTCGAGAGCGCACCCGGCCGCAAGGACCACGACAAGCTCCAGGCGTTCGCGGCCGCGGTGAGCGCGATGACCTCGAGCCCGCTGGTATGAGCGCCGTCGAGCATCGCTTCGGGCCCTACGGGGGCCAGTACGTGCCCGAGACGCTGATGCCGGCGCTGGCCGACCTCGAGCTGGCCTGGGTGGCAGCGCGAGAGGACCCGTCCTTCACCGGAGAGCTCGACGGGCTGCTGCGCGACTACGTGGGGCGCCCGTCGCCGCTGTACCTCGCGCGCCGCCTCTCGGTGCTCGCCGGGCACCCGATCTACTTCAAGCGCGAGGACCTCAACCACACCGGCGCTCACAAGATCAACAACGCCATGGGCCAGGCGCTGCTGGCCACGCGGATGGGCAAGCGGCGGGTCATCGCCGAGACCGGCGCCGGCCAGCATGGCGTCGCCACCGCCACCGCCTGCGCCCTGCTCGACCTCGAGTGCATCGTCTACATGGGCACCGAGGACATGCGCCGCCAGAAACCCAACGTGGAGCGGATGGGCCTGCTCGGAGCGCACGTGGAGCCCGTGGACGACGGCGCGCGCACGCTCAAGGAGGCGGTGTCGGCGGCGATCCGCGACTGGGTCACCAACGTCGAGACCACGCACTACATCATCGGCTCGTGCGTGGGCCCGGCGCCGTACCCGGCGATCGTGCGCGATCTGCAGCGGATCATCGGCGACGAGGCCAGGGCGCAGATCCTCCAGACCGCCAGCCGGCTGCCCGACCGCGTCATCGCCTGCGTCGGTGGCGGCTCGAACTCCATCGGCATCTTCATCCCGTTCGTCGCGGACGAGGACGTGCGCCTGATCGGCGTCGAGGCGGCGGGGGAGGGGATCGAGACCGGACGCCACGGTGCGCCGCTCACGGCCGCCGGCCTTCCCGGGGTTCTGCACGGCGCCTTCTCGGCGATCATGCAGGACGAGGATGGTCAGATCCTCGAGGCGCACTCGATCTCGGCCGGGCTCGACTACCCGGGCAGCGGTCCTGAGCACGCCTGGCTGCGCGATCAGGGACGGGCCACTTACCTGGCGAT
>JBAQGP010000324.1:0-1743 GCA_049287845.1 Solirubrobacteraceae bacterium
TCATGGGGCCATGCGGCGGCGGGGTGGGTGACGCGTGCGGGGAGGCGCACCATGACGGCCAGGAGCTGCCCGGCGCCGACGTGCGGCCAGCCGTGGCCGAACAGCAGCCCGGCCAGGCCGCCCCACAGCCACACCGCCAGAGCCAACGCGGTCGCGCCGCCGACCACGGCGAGCATCGTCGCGTCCGAGATCCCGCTGGTGCGCTCGCCCCTCATCGGCGGCGCCCACCCCAGCCGGTCACGCGGACCTCCCCCTCGCCCCCGAGCTCGTGGCGCTCATCCCCGTGTCGGTGTTGGTCAGCCGCGTCTCGATCCGCGATCGGTGGTGGGCCACGACGAACGAGCGCGCGCCCACCCGCCACAGCGCCTGGCCCGGCGAGAGCATCGAGATGAGCCGCGCCTCGCTGGCCGAGAGTCCCAGCAGCGATCGTGTGAGCGGGACCTGGCTCTCGTCCTGGTGATAGACGATTCGGGTCGAAGCGTCGGCGACGAGCCCCTCGGCGATGCGGGCGGCGCGGGAGCCGGCGTCGCCCGCCGCCTGGAGGTCGGCGAGCTTGTGCAGGACCACCAGGTTCATCACCCCGAACTGCCTGGCCAGCTTGAAGTTGGCCTGAAACCACTCGCCCAGACCCGTGTGCTGGACGATCTTCCACGACTCGTCGGCGACGTTGATCAGTCGCTCGCGGCCGGGGCGCTCTGCGGTGCGCGCCAGCAGCGCGCTGATCCAGGCACTCGCACAGGCCATGAGGATGCCGACCGCCGGCGAGTCGCGGACCGCGTGCAGATCCAGCACGAGCAACCTGGCATCGAGGTCGAGTCCCGGTGTCGTAGGGCCGTCGAACATCCCACGCAGCGGTCCTTCGCAGAGGTCCTGGAGCGCGAGAGCGGCGCGACGCGCGTCGGCGGCCAAGGCGGTCACGGTGGTCTCCAGGCGCTGCGCCATGGCATCGACGGGGGAGAACAGGGCGCCGGCGATCTGTGGCAGCGTGGGCTCTCCGTCGCCGCGGGCGCGGACCACCCGCAGGGCCTCGCGCAGCGCGCCCGCCTCCACCTGGGTGAGCGCATCGCCCACCGCCGCCACAGTCACCGCGCGCAGGAGCTCGAGCTGAGCGTGCTCCTCGGGGCGAGAGGCGAGCGGGTTGACGCGCACGCCAGAGCCGGGGACCAGCGAGATCGGCCGCACGCCCACGGCGTCGCACAGCGGCCCGTACTCGCGCTTGATATCGAGCACGAACGCCCGGCGGCCGAAGAGCAGCATCCGCCACAGCAGCGTCTTGACCAGTGCGCTCTTGCCCTGACCGAGCTTGCCGAGCACGATCGCGTTGGGATCGTCCAGCACGCCGTCGCCGTAGAGGACCCACGGGTCATAACAGAACGCTCCGCCGCCGGAGTCGCGTCCGATGTAGACGCCGCGACCGCCCAGCCCGCCGGCATTGACGAACGGGTAGATCGCCTGGGCGTGGCGAGTGGTGGAGCGATGACCGGGCCGCTCGGTGGCGCGCAGACTCATCGGGGGCCGCTCGCGGCGCTCACGCCAGCCCCGGCGCTCACGCCAGCCCCGGCACTCACGCCAGCCCGGGCGCTCACCGCAGCCCCCGGCACAACGGCAGGGTGAACGTGAACGCATCCGCCTGTTGCCCGTAGAGGCGGTGCAGCTCCAGGCGCGCCCGCGCCGCCTGCTCTGAGACCTCGGCGCAGGCGCGGCGCAGATCGTCAGGGTCGCGGCCCGTGACCGTCACGAAGC
>JBAQGP010000325.1:0-5840 GCA_049287845.1 Solirubrobacteraceae bacterium
CCACCGAGCCCACCGCGCGCCGCGGCGCTTCACCCCGCTCAGCAGGCATGGGCCCGCTGGACGTCAGCGGTCAGGAGCCCGAGCGGGTCGGACCCCGCGGCCGTTGGCTGCGCTGCGTGTGCCCCCCACCTTCCCCGCCACCCGGGCCGGGCGCGGTGAGTCCAGCGAGCGCATCACCATCACCTCGATGCCGCCGGGGGCGAACAGATCCCGTGAATAGGCCACGCGATCGTCGCGGCCGGCGAAGATCAGCTCCTCGAGCTCCAGGCCGGCGGTGGTGCCGTTGATCCCCAGGAGCTTGCCGGCACGCGCGCGGGCGGTGAGCACGGCCGGGATCACGCGCGTGCGGGCATAGGTGACCGGGACGCCGATGTCGATGAGCACGTCGAGGACCATCCGGCCCTGCTCCACCGCCGCGCGCAGCTCGTCGTCGGCGGGGAGGGCGATGCTGGGGTGCACCACGTCGTACATGACCGCCACCGGGGCCCCACCGGCGACCAGCGTGCGCCACACCGACGTGCAGGGCTCTGAGGGCTCCAGGCCGAGCGCCTCGCAGACCTCGGCCCCGACCGCGCGGTGCTCGATGCGCACATCCACCGCCGACAGATGCAGGCCGCGCCGGGCGGCCACCGACGAAAACGGCTCCAGGCGCTCCAGGCGCTCGCCGAACGCCGGCGGTACCGCCATCCGCCCCACGAACGTCCCGCTGCCCTGGCGCCGGACGATCTCGCCACTCTCCTCCAGCCGCTGGAGCGCGCTGCGCAGCGTCCCGCGCGAGACCCCCAGCATCGCCGCCACCTCGTGCTCGGGCGGCAGCCGGTCACCCTGGCGGTAACGCCCCGGCGCCAGCCAGTTGCGCAGCGCCCGCTCGGCGCCGTCCACCAGCGACGGCCGGTTGATCGCGGAGGACCCATCGCCTATGACGATTGCCCCCGCCTTCCGTGGTGACCCTCCGCGTGCGATCTCGACGACTCCTCAACCCGAATGATGTGGGGAGGAATCGTATTTGTCCGAGCGGCCCTCCGCTCAATAAGTTTTCAGTAGCCCTGCTTGTGGGCGGCCTCGTTGAGGCTGCGCTTCTTCGGCGGCTTGGCCTCGTCGACCGCCTTCTCCTCGGCCGCGCGCCGGGAGCCGGGCCGACTGATCGTGGGGAGCAGGCGGGCGAGCGGCACATGCGAGGTGCGCATGGAGCCTCCTTTTCTGGCTCGGGGACTACGCATTGGCGTCGCCTCTCGTGCGCTGCGCGTAGAGCCGGGCGGCCGACGTCGTCGCCACACACTCTGTCGCCCGCGCCGGACGTTGTGCGGAGAGCAGTGCCAATCGCACCGCCAGCTCCGTCAGCGTGTCGTCCGAGGCGTCCATCTCGCTGCGGTGATTCCTTTCGCCGCCCATCGCCTGACTCCTAGTCGTCGTGGTCTGATTAGAACAGCCCGACCGTCCGGCCGTGCTCGTCGATGTCGATATTGAGCGCCGCCGGAGTCTTGCCCAGTCCGGGCATCTGCACGATGTCGCCGCACAGCGGCACCAGCCAGCCGGCCCCGGTGTAGGCCCGGATGTCGCGCACCGGCAGGGTGAAGTGCTCGGGCGCGTTGAGCAGGGTCGGGTCGGCCGACAGCGAGAGGTGGGTCTTGGCCATGCACACCGGAAAGTGGCCCAGGCCCTCGCGGGTGAACTGGGTGATCTTGGCCTCGGCCTCGGGATAGAAGTAGACCTCCTTGGCCCCGTAGACCTGCTTGGCCACCGCCTCGATCTTGTCCTGGATGGGCTCGTCGTCCTGGTAGAGCTGATGGAACGTGTTGGGCTGCTCGCAGGCCTCCACGACCGCGGCGGCGAGATCGGCGGCGCCGGCCCCGCCCTTGGTGAAGCCCTCGTTGGCCTCGGCGGCGAACGCTCCCGCCTCCATGGCCAGCCGCTTGACCAGCTCGACCTCCTCGTTGGTGTCACCGGGACGCCGGTTGACCGCGACCACCGCGGGCACCCCGAACGTCTGGACCGTCTGGAGGTGGTGGCGGACGTTGGCAAAGCCGGTCTCGACCGCGTGCAGCGCCGCCGAGCGGTCGGCCCGCGGGTCATCCTCGAGACCGGCGTGGTGCTTGATCGCGCGCACGGTGGTGACCAGGACCGCCGCCGACGGTGTCAGCTTGCCGAAGCGGCACACGATGTCGAAGAACTTCTCCATGCCCATGTCGGCGCCGAAGCCTGACTCGGTGACCACGTAGTCGCCGAGCTTCATGCCGATGAGGTCGGCGATGAGCGAGTTGTTGCCGTGGGCGATGTTGGCAAACGGGCCGCAGTGCATGAGCACCGGTTGACCCTCGAGGGTCTGGACGAGATTGGGCTTGAGCGCGTCCTTGAGCAGCACCGTCATCGCGCCGGCGGCGCCGAGGTCCTCGGCGGTGATCGCCTTGGCGCCGTCGAAGGAATAGGCGGCGGTGATCTTCGCGATCCGCCGGCGCAGGTCCTGGAGATCGCGGGCGACCGCCATGATCGCCATCACCTCTGAGGCCGCGGTGATGTCAAAGCCCGTCTCGCGCGGGTAGCCGTTGGCCCGGCCGCCCAGACCAACGGCGATGTGTCGCAGCGCCCGGTCGTTCATGTCCACCGCGCGGCGCCAGCCGATGCGCAGCGCGTCGATCTTGTGCGGATTGCCGTGCAGGATCGAGGCGTCGATCATCGCCGCCAGCAGGTTGTTGGCTGCGCTGATGGCGTGGATGTCGCCGGTGAAGTGGAGGTTGAGGTCCTCCATCGGCACCACCTGGGTCAGGCCGCCGCCCGCCGCGCCACCCTTGATGCCGAACACCGGCCCCACCGAGGCCTCGCGCAGGCACGCCACCGCGTTCTTGCCGATGACCCCGAGGCCCTGGGTGAGCCCGACGAGCGTCGTCGTCTTGCCCTCGCCTGCCTTGGTCGGCGTCATCCCGGTGACGCAGATGAGCTTGCCGTCGGGCCGGGTCTTGAGGCGATCGAGGACCGACAGCGCCACCTTGGCCTTGTGGCGGCCGTAGGGCTCGATCTCGTCAGGCTCGAGCCCGGCCTCGGAGGCGATCGCCTCGATGGGCTGAAGGACGGCTTCCTGGGCGATCTCAAGGCTTGACTTCACGGTGTCTCCCTCTTCTGGGTCTCAGTGGCTGACGGCGGCTGCGGCGAGCTCGGACACGAGCTTGTCCTCATAGAAGCGCTCCAGCGCAAATGGGGCGATGAGGTCGGGCTGGCGTCCGGTGGCCACCAGCTCGGCGAGCGTCTTGCCGACGATCGGGGCGGCCTTGAACCCGTAGGTCCCCCAGCCGGCGGACACGTGGAAGTTATCCACTTCGGTCTTGCCGAGGATGGGGCTGTAGTCGGGGCTGAGGTCGCACAGGCCGGCCCAGCTGCGCAGCAGGCGCGCCCGCTCGAGCTGGGGGAACAGCTCCAGCGCGTGGCGACAGACATCCTGGAGGAAGTTGAGGGTGCCATTCATGCGATACGTCGTCCAGGGCTCGATCTCGGCGCCCATCAGAAACTCGCCGCGGTCGGTCTGGCTGAGGTACACGTGCATCTGCGAGGACACGATCACCACGTCCAGCAGCGGCTTCATCGGCTCGGTCACGCACGCCTGAAGGATGTGGGTGGTGATCGGCATCGCCACCCCGGCCATGTCGGAGATCAACGTACTCCAGCCGGCGGTGCAGTTGAGGACCTGCCCGGCGTTGATCGTGCCCCGGCTGGTCTTGACCTTGGTGACCCTACCGCCCGAGCGCTCCATCCCCAGGACCTCGGTGTTCTGGTGGATCTCGGCGCCGCCCTGGTCGGCGGAGCGGGCCAGCCCCCACACGACCGCGTCGTGGCGGATGATGCCGCCGGGCGGGTGATAGAGCGCGCCCATGATCGGATAGGTCGCGTTGGGGTTGTGCACCTGCATCGCCGGGGCCAGCTGGGCGATCTCGTCGGGGTAGATGAGGCGGCTGTCGATGCCCTGGAGGCGGTTGACCTCGGCGCGGTTGGCCATCACGAACATCGCGCGATCGGCGTGGGCGAGGGTGAGGTGGCCGCATTGGGAGAACAGCAGGTTGAAGTTGAGGTCCTGCGACAGGCCCTCATACAGCTTGACGCTGGCGTCGTAGAACTTGGCGCCCTCGGGCGTCTTGTAGTTGGAGCGCAGGATGGTGGTGTTGCGCCCGGCCGCGCCCGAGCCGATGTAGCGCTTCTCCAGGATCGCGATGTCCTTGATGCCGTGGTCGCGCAGGTAGTGCGCGGTGGCCAGTCCGTGCGATCCGCCCCCGACGATCACCACGTCATACGAGCTCTTCAGATCGCGCTGGCGGCGCCACATGCGCCGCTTGCGAAAGATGTCAAGCATGGGCCGCGGTCACCTCCCGCAGTGCGTCGGCGCCCACCGGGGCGCCGCCCAGGTGGCCGCCGGCGTCGGCGACGACGCCCCACATGTACTCGCCGGTGGCCCACCCGAACAGGAACAGGTAGCGCTCCTCGTCCTCCCGGATGACGATCCCGGGCTGGCGGCCGATCGAGCCCGGCCGCAGCGCGGTGACCGGCGTCACCTGGGGACGGAGGTCCAGCGCGCAGAAACGCGCAAACGTCTCGCGGGCCAGCGGCCCCAGCAGGGTGAGCGCAGCGAAGTTGCAGGTGACGTCCAGGACGTCGAGCCCGTCGGCTGAACCGCCCAGCTCAGGACGGTTGCCGATCACCAGCGCGCGCGTCTGGGTCAGCCGGCACCACCACGCGTCGTCGCGGCGCACCGCGCTGCCGAACGGCAGCTCGCTCCCGGCGGCGGCGTCGATGGCCTCAGACGGGCCCTGGAGCTCGACCTTGCCCAGGTGCGAGACGTCGGCCCAGCTCACGGTCTCGGTGGCGAGCGACGAGCCCGGGAACTCCACCGCGACGTTCCAGCCATCGCGGACCTCGAAGCGGGCGCCGGCGTCACGGGCCAGGCGCTCCATCGGCGAATGGGCGACCGCGTGGTCAGAGAACGTCTCGCCCACCCGCAGGAAATCGAGGTTCACGAGCGCAGCACCTCCCCCTCAGGGTCATAGAACGGCTTGGTCTGGATGTCGGCGGTGAGCGTGCGGCCCTCGTCGGAGATCGTGATCTGGGCCCCGTCCTGCGCCAGCGCCTCCGGCACCCAGGCCATCCCGATCGTCCGGTCGAGCACCGGCGAGTGGCGCGAGCTCGTCACCTGGCCGGCGGGCGCGCCCTGGGCATCCAGGACGACTGCGCCCTCGGTGGGCACATCGCCATTGGGCATGGTGAAGCCCACCAGGGCCACGCCGGCGCCGTGGGTTGCGAAGTGCTCGAGCGCCCACTTGCCGATGAAGTCCTGCTCCTTGTCGAGCTTGACGATCCACGACATGGCCGCGCCGAACGGCGTGGACTCGGAGTCGGTGTCCTGGCCGACGATGATGTGGAGCTTCTGCAGGCGCAGGATTCGCTGCGGCTCGAGGCCGAACGGCCTCAGGCCCAGGGGGCGGCCCGCCTCCATCAGCGCGTCCCAGACGTGCTCGCCGTAGCCCGAGGGGAAGTGGATCTCGTAGCCCACCTCGCCCACGAAGCCGATGCGCAGGATGAGGCACTGCACCCCGGCGATCTGCGCCTGCTTGCCGTCGAGGTAGGCAAAGGCCTCGTTGGAGCAGTCGAGGTCGGTGACCGCGGCGATGATCTCGCGTGCCTTGGGGCCCGCGAGATTGACCGCCCCGACGCCCTGGGTGACGTCGGTGATGTGGACCCGGTCGCCCCAGTCGGCCAGCCACCAGGAGAACCACTCCTCGACGGCGCCGGCCCCGCTGGAGGTGGTGGTGACGTAGAACGTCTCGTCGTCGATCCGGCAGATCGTGCCGTCGTCGACGATC
>JBAQGP010000326.1:0-2962 GCA_049287845.1 Solirubrobacteraceae bacterium
CCTTTCGACCATCCAGGGACACGGCGGCATCCACAGCGTTCCCGGCTTCATCCTCAACGCCGTCGGTCTCAAGCAGCTCGACGCCCCCGTCGGCACTGTGTTGCACGCCGGCTACGTGATCTGCCTCGTCTGGCTGACGTGGCGGGTCTGGATCGGCGAGCTCGACTGGATCACCGCCGCCGGCTGGGCCACCGTCGGCCTCCTCGTCTCGGCGGGACTGCTGATGCCCTGGTACATCGCATGGCTGATCCCGCTCGCCGCGCTGAGCTCCGACCGGCGGCTGTGGTTCACCGCGATCGGGCTCACCAGCCTGGGGTTGACCTCGCTGTAGCCGTTGCGGCGCTCCGCAATGCGGCGAGGGCCGGCGGCGCTCCCGAGCGCGGGCGTCCGAGGGGCAGAACGCGACAAATCGGCGCCGCGCACGGAGGGTTTTCACCAAACTGGCCCTCCAGCGCGCATTGCGTGACAAATCGGGCGAGCGACTCCCGGGTTTGTCGCGATGTGCCCCCTGGGCCTACAGGTTGACCGAGGCCATCCCGGTCTCGTCGTAGCGCGCCCCGGCCGCGCGCGGCACCTCGGCCTCGATCCGCTTCAGGTCGTCCTCAGTCAGCTCCACGTCGACGGCACCGGCGTTCTGCTCCAGGTACTCGCGGCGCTTGGTCCCGGGAATGGGGACGATGTCGTCGCCCTGGGCCAGGACCCAGGCGAGCGCGAGCTGGGCCGGGGTCACGCCCTTGCCCTGCGCGATCTCGGCCACCTTGCGGGCGAGCGCCAGATTGGCGTCGAGGTTGTCACCGCTCCAGCGCGGTCCTGAGCGGCGGAAGTCGCCGGGCTCAAGCTCGTCGGGGGAGGTGAAGCGGCCCGACAGAAAGCCGCGGCCCAGCGGCGAGTAGGGCACAAAGCCGATCCCCAGCTCACGGCAGGTCGGCAGGATCTCGGCCTCCACGTCCCGCGTCCACAGCGAATACTCGGTCTGAAGCGCCGTGATGGGATGCACCGCGGCGGCGCGGCGCAGGGTCTCCGGGGAGGCCTCACTGAGCCCGATGTGGCGGATCTTGCCCTGCTTGACCAGCTCGGCCATGGCGCCGACGGTCTCCTCGATCGGGACGTCGGGGTCGACGCGGTGCTGGTAGTAGAGGTCGAGGTAGTCGGTGCCGAGGCGGGTGAGCGAGCCCTCGACGGAGCTGCGCACGTGGTCGGCGGACCCGTCGAGGGGACCGACGGTGGACATGTCCCCCGCGGTGGCCCGGTCGACGCGTCGGGCGAACTTGGTCGCGATCACGTACTCGTCGCGGTGGCCCGCCACAGCGCGGCCCACCAGCTCCTCGTTGGTCATGGGGCCGTAGAGCTGGGCGGTGTCCAGGAACGTGATCCCCAGCTCCCGCGCCCGGTGGATGGTGGCGATCGCCTCGCTCTCATCAGCCGAGCCGTAGAAAGCCGACATCCCCATGCAGCCCAACCCGAGGGCCGAGACCTCAAGCTTGCCGAGCATGCGCGTGTGCATCAGTGAACTCCAATCACAGTGGTGTCCCGCTCACGATAGGAACGGCGTGTCACGATGCCGTGAATGGCGACGGCGAAGAGCGAGGCGATCGAGCTGGAGGTCGGCGAGCGGACCGTGCGGATCTCCAACCCCGACCGTGTGTACTTCTCGGCCCGGGGCGAGACCAAGCTCGACCTGGCCCGCTACTACGTGAGCGTCGGCGACGGGATCGTGCGCGCCCTGTGCGAGCGGCCGTGCATGCTGCACCGCTTCCCGTCGGGCGTCGACGGTGAGAAGGTCCACCAGAAGCGCGTCCCCAAGGGCGCGCCGCCCTGGCTGCAGACCGTCCGCATCACGTTCCCGCGCTACAACCGCACCGCGGATGAGCTGTGCGTCACCGAGCTGGCCAGCGTCATCTGGGCGGTGCAGATGTCCACGGTGGAGTTCCATCCGTGGAACTCCCGGCGCGCCGACGTCGAGCATCCCGACGAATGGCGGATCGACCTGGATCCGATGCCCGACTGCCCGCTGGAACGGGTGCGTCGGGTCGCGCACACCGCTCACGAGGTCCTGGGCGAGATCGGCGCCGTCGGCTGGCCCAAGACCTCCGGCGGCCACGGCATCCACATCTATGTCCGGGTCAGCCCCGAGCATGGGTTCGCCGACGTGCGCCGCGCCGCCCTGGCCTTCGCCCGCGAGGTGGAGCGCCGCGTGCCCGGCGACGCCACCACAACCTGGTGGCGCAGGGACCGCGCGCCCGACAAGGTGTTCGTCGACTACAACCAGAACGCACGCGACCACACGATCGCGTCGGCCTACTCGGCCCGGGGCAAGATCGAGGGGACGGTGTCGGCACCGATCGCGTGGGATGAGATCGACGACGTGGAGCCCCAGGACCTCACCATCGCCACGATGCCCTCACGGTTTGCCAAGCTGGGCGACCTGCACGCCGGGATCGACGACGCCGTCTTCTCGCTGGAGCCGCTGCTCGAGTGGGCGCAGCGCGACGAGCGCGACGGCGAGGAGCCCCCGCCCGAGCCCGACGAGCCGGACTGACGACTCAGCGCGCCGACCAGCCGCTCCAGCGCTGCACGTCGACCGCCAGCACCGGCCCGAGAGCACGCTGCTGCGGATAGCGCTCCCGCAGGAGCTCGACCGCCCGCTGGGCCTCGACGTTCAGCGGGAGATCGAGCACTCGCGCCACACCCTCGGCGCGCACCCACCACAGCGCGTCCCAGTCGGAGTCGTCGTAATGGTCCACCAGCAATGCCACACGCGGGTTCTCCGCCACGTTCGCGAGCCGCCGCAGCGCGGTCGTGCGCTTGGGCTTGGCGTCCACGACGCTGTAGACCACGTCGCCGTCGACCACGAAGACGACCGCCACCAGGTGCGGCCGCCCCGTGGCGTCGGCCGTCGCCAGCCGCGCGACCCGCGCCGCGGCGAACCGCTCTCGGGCCTCCGCGGATGTCACCCCTCGCC
>JBAQGP010000327.1:0-1716 GCA_049287845.1 Solirubrobacteraceae bacterium
GCTCCTGACTTCGCGCTGCCGCGCGTCTTGGTGGCGCCGGACTTGGCCTGGGTCGCGGTCTTGGCCGCGCCCTTGCGCGCGCTGGTGCCGGTGGACTTGGCGCCGCTGCGAGCGGCGGCCTGAGTGGTCCGCGCGCCGCTGCCGCGCGAACCGGCGCTCTTACGGGTGCTGCCGGATCGCGACGACGATGATGTTGAACGGCCGGACGACGAGCGTTTGGCGGGGGGCATACGGAAGCTCCTGCTCTTAATTGACTTGGGGCGCTTGGCGCGGGTGATGACGTCGAGGGCGCTTGGCGCGAGAGTGATGACGAAGGCGCTTGCGGCGAATCTACCCAATGTGCGCGCAATGTGCGCGTCGCGGGCGCAAACGTTTCAGCTGACGAGCAGCTCCAGCAATGCCTTCTGAGCATGGCGTCGATTCTCCGCCTGGTCCCAGATGCGCTGACGGTCGCCGTAGAGCACCTCGGCGGTGATCTCGTCGCCGGGGTGCGCAGGCAGGCAGTGCAGAGCGATGGCGTGCGGCGCGGCGTGGTCGAGCAGGGCGTCGTCAATGCGGTACGGCGACAGCGCGCGGCGGCGCTCCTGCGCGGAGGAGGGGTCATCACTCATGCTCACCCACACGTCGGTGTACACGGCATCGGCGCCCTGGGCCGCGACGCGCGGGTCGTCGGTCAGCTGCACGCCCGCGATGGGTTCGAGCTGGTAGCCAGCGGGTGCCGCCACGCGTACCTGTACACCCGCCAGTCCACCGACGATGGCCAGTGACCGTGCCACGTTGTTGCCGTCACCCACATAGGCGAGTGTCAGTCCGTCCAGTGATCCAAACGCCTCGCGTAGTGTCAGCAGGTCGGCGAGCGCCTGGCAGGGATGGTGCTTGGCGGTGAGCATGTTGATCACCGGGACGGTGGCGTGGTGGGCGAGCTCCTCCACCTCCTCGTCGGGCCCGGTGCGGATGCCGATCGCGGCGGCGTTGCGCGAGAGGATGTAGGCGGTGTCACGGATCGATTCGCCGCGGCTGAGCTGAAGATCGCCGCTGCGCAGCAACATTGGATGACCGCCCATCTCGGCGATGCCGGCTTCAAACGACGTGCGCGTCCGCGTCGAGGCCGCTTGGAAGATGAGCGCGACCGAGCGTCGCGCGAGCGCGTCGCAGCTCAGCGGCGCCGCCTTGAGCTCGGCGGCGCGATCGAGCAGTGCGCTGAGCTCGGCGGCGCTCAACTCGTTGCCGGTGAGGAAGTGGCGCGGCACCGGCCGCAGTGTACGTTGGGCCGTGTGCACCTGCGGGTCCTGACGTGGAACCTCCTGCACGGACGCTCGGTGCCGGCGTCCGGCCGCGAGCTGCTGGACGAGTTCGGGGCCGCGCTGCAGGGGTGGGACTGGGACGTCGCGCTGCTCCAGGAGGTCCCGCCGTGGTGGACCGAGCCCCTGGCCACGCGCCTGAGCGCCGAGCACCGTCAGGCGCTGACCTCCCGAAACGCCCTCCCGGGGCTGCGCCGCGCCCTCGCCCGGCGCTGGCCCGACGTGATCAAGTCCCAGGGCGGCGGCGCCAACGCCATCCTCGCCCGGCGCGACCGCATCGTCGCCCATCACGTCCAGCCGCTGACGCGCAGTCCTGAGCGCCGGGTCGCCCACGGTGTGTCCCTGGGGTGCGGCGTGTGGGTGGTCAACCTGCACGCCACCGCGCACGACGGGGCGGCGGCCGAGCGTGACGGAG
>JBAQGP010000328.1:0-4087 GCA_049287845.1 Solirubrobacteraceae bacterium
CGGATCCGTTGCGACCCGGCTGGCCAGCGGCAGCCGCCGAGCCGTGATGATGGTCCCGGCGGCGGCGACGGTGCCCAGGCCGCACGTCGGCGCCGTCCGGCCCGCTGCCGGCGGCTAGACAGCACCCGCGGCTTAGACAGCACCCGCAGGCGGCGGCCCACCCGCTGCGGCCGGATGGCCGCGCGCGCGGTCGACCTGGCTGGCGACGACGGCGCTGCCCACGATCAGGGTTGCGACGACGACCAGCCAGGACAGCAGCGCGAAGGCGGCGCCGATTGTTCCAAAGCGGGCGGCGTCCTCGCTGATCATGCGCGGCATGTAGAGCGGCGAGGCCAGCGTCAACAGCGCCAGCGCGAGTGTGGTCAAGGCGGCGATCGGGTGCAGCCGGCGCCAGGACACCCTGGGCCCGAGCAGGATCCGCGGCGTAAAGAGCCAGAAGACGTAGCTGCCGAGGACCGAGAGGAGCGCGCGCTCGATGTTCGCACCGCCGTCGTAGACGTTGGGTCGCAGCTCCACGAACCACCCCAGATAGGCGGCCGCCGCCACCATCCAGACCCCGGCGCGCCAGCGCGCGCGCAGGCCGATGTGCGGAAGGCTCAGGGTGCGCTCGTAGACGACCATCAACGAGGCGGCGAAGCTCATGACCGAGGCGATCAAGAAGGCGACGCTGACCCAGGTGATCGCTGCCTGACCGTCGTTGGGCGCCAGGAACAGCGCCCGCACCTGCTCCGCGGTCGAGCCGTGCAGGTTGAAGCGGTGGATGATGCGCTCGGGGAAGTCACGGCTGCGGGGGGTCAGCGCGGACAACACGATCACCATCGGGAAGCCGGCGGTGAACGACTGCGCGGCGAGGACCGTGACGCGGACGAAGGCGTCCATCTCGAAGGCCCGCTCCAGGCAGGCTCCCAAGAAGCCGCCGCGCAGCCGGGCGACCCCTCGTTCCAGATCGACGTGGAGCCTCAGGGTCGCGACCAGGGACGGTCTGGCCCTCGCTGCACGGGCGACCGCCGGCCGGAGGCCTTCATGACGCCGTGACCGGTCCGTGCGGCGTCTCGCTGGGCTCGTGCACTCCGCGCAGGGAGTACAGCACCCAGGCCGCCCCGAGCAGGGCGACGCCGCGGACGAGCAGCGAGATGCCGATGAACAGGGCGAGGGTCGCGACCCCGATGCCCGGACTGGAGACGATCACGATGCCGGCGATCGCCTCGACGACGGCGACGCCGAGCGTCCACAGGCGGTTGAGTCGGCCCTCGGCGTGAAGGCCCGCCGCGAAGCGCACCATGCCGGAGACGATCAGCCACAGCCCCGCCAGCAGCGCCACCGCCACGACGGCGTGAGTGGGGTGGCGGATGAGGATGACCCCGATGATGACGCTGGCCGCACCGAGGATGACGCCGAGCATCGACCGCTCGCGCGCGCTCAGGAGCGAAGCGATGACCTCGAAGAGCCCATCGACCAGGAAGAGGACCCCGGTGATCACCGCCAGCGTCCCCAGCGCGATCGACGGCTGCACCAGCACGATGATCCCCGTGACCACGCTCAGTGCCGCCAGCACGGCGAGGAGCCACCACGTGGACGCGATGTCGCCCAGTTCCGTCACAGTCTCGTGTTCAGTCATGGCCTCTCCGGCGGGTGGGTGGTCAATCCATCGACGGCGGGGTGACCACCGCCGAGCGTCGAGCGTAGGCCCGCGGCGCGTCCGGCTCCGCGATTTCGGATGCCAGCACCCCCCTGGCGATGGTGGCGGCCTCCGCATGGAGCGCACGCAGTGCGGCCGGCTCGTCGCCTGGCAGCGCTCAGTGCCGTCGGCGTCGATCGCTCCCGTGGGGGTGGATACGAGGCTGGGGCTTGGTGCGCACCCCCATATCGGCCCGAGGCTATCGGTGGACACATAGGTTCCTCCCCATGACGCCCAGGCTCGGCAGGGGGCACGCAGCCCTGAAGCGGGTGAAGCGGGTGGCCCGGTGACGACTGAGGCCGTCGCACCCTCGCCTGGCGAGCCGACGTTCACCGAGCGCATGCTCAACACCATCGAGCGGGTGGGAAACAAGGTACCCCACCCGGCGATGCTGTTCGTGTGGTTGATCGTCGGGGTGGTGGTGCTCTCGCAGATTCTGTTCTGGTTCAACGTCAAGGCGACCTACGAGGTGGTGGCCCCGCCTCCGCAGCAGGTGCAGGAGAGTTACTACGGCGGGGGTTCGACCAAGCCCAACGAGGTGGCGCCCACCCAGCAGCAGCCGGCCAAGGACTACAAGGTCCACCACGAGACGACCAAGGTCGCGGGGCTGCTGACCGGGAGCGGGGTGCGGTTCATCTTCACCTCGTTTGTCAAGAACTTCCAGGACTTCTCGGCCATGGCACTGATCCTGGTGGTGATGATCGGCGTCGGCCTCGCCGAGGAGGCGGGGCTGATATCGGCGTTGGTGCGCAAGCTGGTGGCGGTGTCTCCTCCGTCGACGCTCGCGTTCATCGTCGTGCTGATCGGGGTGATCTCCAGCATCGCCTCCGACGCGGGCTACCTCGTATTGATCCCGCTCGGCGCCGCCGCGTTCAAGAGCGTTGGCCGCCATCCGATGGCCGGCATCGCGGCCGGGTTCGCCGGGGTGAGTGCCGGCTTCGGCGTCAACTTCCTGATCACGCCGACCGACACGGTGCTCACCGAGATCACGAACGAGGCCATCCACCTGGTCGATCCGAAGATGAGCATCGACCTGACGGCGAACCTGTACTTCGGGATCGCCTCAACCATTCTCATCGCGGTGCTCGGGGCCATCATCACCACGCGGATCGTGGAGCGCCGACTGGGGAAGTACGACCCCAGGGACGCCGGTGAGGCGGCCGCGGTGGAGACCGATGCGGCGCAGATCACGCCGGCCGCCGAGGCGCGCGGCTTGCGCTGGGCGCTCTTCGGGTTGATTGGCGTGATCGTGGCGATCGCGTTGCTGACGGTGTTCCCGGGCGCGCCGCTGCGCAACCCGGAGACAGGAAGCGTGATCGGTGACTCGCCGTTCATGGACAGCCTGGTGTTCATGATCACGCTCGTGTTCTTCGTCTGCGGGTTCGCCTTCGCGCGGGGGGCCGGGACGATCAAGGGCAGCACGGCGGTGATCAACGCGGTCACCAAGCAGTGGGCCACGTTGGCCGGGCTGCTGCTCCTGTTCCTGCTCATCGCGCAGTTCCTGGCCTACTTCAACTACAGCCACATCCCGGCGGTGTTGGCGGTGAAGCTGGGCGACCTGGTCGAGCACGCGAACATCGGCAGCCTGTGGCTGCTGATCCTGTTCATGATCGTGACCGCGATCGTCGACCTGATCCTCACCGGCGCGATTGGGCAGTGGGCCATCTTCGCCCCGATCTTCATCCCGCTGTTCATCCGGCTCAACGTGTCACCGGCCACCGTCCTGGCGGCCTACCGCGTCGCGGACTCACCGTTCAACGTGATCACCCCGGCGATGGCCTACTTCCCGCTGATCGTGATCTTCGCCCAGCGATATCAGAGATCCGCGGGCATCGGGACCGTCATCTCCCTGATGCTGCCGTACGCACTCATCATCCTGCTCATCTGGGCGGTGTTCTTCCTCGCCTGGTATGGGCTCGGGATACCGCTCGGCCCAGGCGCACCGGTGCACCTGTGAGCGTCAGCCGGCGACGGTGATGGTGTGAGCTCCGGTCCCACGAGCGCGCTCGAGTCCGTGCCCTCGCTCGGGCGCTCCAGGCGCGTCACCGCCGAGGTCGCTGCCGTTGCCCCCAGCGCCGCCGGCGCGCTGGGCGTTCCGGTGACCACGGCGGGAGCAGTCCCGCCCGAGCTCGGGCTCGACCGCGGGGCGCTGACGACGGCCGGGTTCGAGGGCGAGGTCGGTCAAGCGCTCGCTCTGCCCGGGACCGGGGCGCCGATGCTGGTCGCGTTCGGAGTCGGGGACGGCGACGAGCTCGACGTCGCCCGCCTGCGCGACGCGGCGGCAGCCTTCGCCACCGCCCTCCCCAAGCAGACCAACCTGGCGGTCGGGCTGCCCGCGAGCGGGTCCCTCCCGGCGGATCGCGCCGCGGCTGCGCTGGTCGAGGGGATGCTCCTGGGGCGCTACAGCTA
>JBAQGP010000329.1:0-5102 GCA_049287845.1 Solirubrobacteraceae bacterium
GCCGCCGCCCGGCCCCGCCCGTCGTCAGCCGCCGACCGGCGCGGCGCTCTCGAGCAGGTTGGCCTGGACGCGGGCCAGGTGGGCCCGCATGACGCGGACCGCGTGATCCAGCTCGCGCTTGGACAACGCCTCCACCAATTCGACGTGATCGGCCTGATAGGCGGCGCGCCGCTCCCGCGAGTCATTGCGCCGCTTGAGATTGCCCCAGATCTCCCCCTCGCGCGCGTTCTCCACGACGCGGTACATGGAGAGCAGGAGCTGGTTGCGGCTGGCGGCCACGATCGCGTGGTGCAGCGCGAAGTCCCACGCCTCGAACTCCTCGGCGCTGTTGGCCGAGCCTCCGCCCTCGACGCACCGCCAGAGCTCCTCCAGGTCGCGTTGAGTGGCATAGGCGACCACCAGCGGCAGCACCTGGGGCTCGATGAGCTGGCGGGCGGCCATGACGTCGGCGGGCCCCACCTCGCCGACATCGGCGCGGTCCCGGTCTGCGGTTGACCCGGCACGGCCGTCGTGGGGCAGGAGGAACGTGCCCCGGCCCACCTCGCGCGAGATGCGTCCTTCGGCCTCCAGCAGGGCAAGGGCGTGCCGGACCATCGTGCGGGTTACGCCGAACTCGCTGGCCAGGCGGCGCTCGGTGGGCAGCCGCCCGCCGGGGGCGTAGCCGGGTTCCCCGCCCCGGGCCAGGATCAGCTGGGCCAGTTCGTGGCTGTAGGCGGGGGGGCGGGTGGGTGCCGATGGGTTGGCCATGTCTGCGGGCGAATGCTGACGCCGTCGCGGGCGCCCCGTCAACCTGACTCCTGGTAGGTAGCCAACCAATCCTACCCTTAGTCTTGTTTCTAAGTGCATTCTCAATCGTCGGGAGTTGACGAGTACTCGCCTCAGGTGTACGTTGAACCAATCCGACAAATCGGACCAAAAGGTTCGAACGCCGGACCTCATCGAGAGGAGAGAGACGAGTTGTGAGACTGGCGACCGTCATCACGGAGGAGGGTCTGCGCCTCCACGTTCGCGGCCGTGCCGGCTACGTGGACGTTGGCCACGCCACCGGCGACGACCGGCTGTCGGAGCTCAATGCCGTGCTGGCGGGCGGCCCCGAGGCCATGGAGATCGTGCGCAGCGTCAGTGATCAGGAGGGACGGGAGCTCACCGAGGCCGAGTACGGCCCGGCCGTGCCGTCGCCCCGGCGGATCCTGTGCCTGGGCGTCAACTACCTGGAGCACGCGCTCGAGGGCGGCCGCCCACCCACCAAATGGCCGGAGACGTTCGTCCGCGGTGCCGACTCGGTCGCCGCGCCGTATGGCGAGCTGGTCAAGCCCGCGCTGAGCGATCGCTTTGACTACGAGGGCGAGCTCGGTCTGGTGATTGGCGCGGGCGGCCGGTACATCCGGGCCCAGGACGCTCTCTCGGCGATCGCCGGATACGTGAGCCTCAACGACGGCTCGGCGCGCGAATGGCAGCGCGCTGCCTCGCAGTGGACTCCCGGCAAGAACTTCGACGGGACGATGCCGATCGGCCCTGACGTGGTCACCACCGACGAGCTGGATGCATCGGCGATCCAGCTCACCACCACGCTCAACGGCGAGGTCATGCAGTCGGCCAGCACGGCACAGATGATCTTTGACATTCCGCGGACGATCGAGTACCTCTCGTCGTTCACGACCCTGCGACCCGGCGACGTGATCGCCACCGGCACGCCGGGCGGCGTGGGGTTTGCGCGGACGCCGCCGGTCTGGCTGCAACCCGGCGACCTCATCGAGGTCACGATCGAGGGTGTGGGCAGGATCGCCAACCGCGTCACGGCGGAAGCGCGCGAACGCGACGGCTGGCCCTGGATCCCACCCACGTCCGACAAAGCAGTGCTCTAACCGCTGCCACCCACCCATAGGTTGCACACACGAGGAGGAGAGATGTTGGGACGCAGATCAACACGACGCGCCCGGCTGCTGGCAGGGACGGTGGTTGTGGGGGCGGTCCTGGCCGCCGGCTGTGGCTCGAGCTCGGGCTCGGGCGCCGGAGGAGGCAGCGCCGGGTCCGGCGGCTCGGGCAGCAAGGTGTCGGCCGGGTCGGCCCTGACGATCGCCGACGTGGCGCCGTTCACCGGCACCGACGCCGCGCTGGGCCCGACATATCTGGTCTCCTGCGACGCGGCCACCAACGCCATCGACTCCGCGGGCGGGGTGCTGGGGCACAAGCTCAACTGCAAATCAGTGGACACGCGCGGCGACCCGGCCGACGCGGTGCCGGCGGTGCACCAGATGTACGCGTCGACCTCCTCGCTGGCGTTCGTGATCGGCTGCACCTCGGACGAGGCGGCCTCGGTCGTGCCGGTCTTCGCCTCCAACAAGACCGTCTCGTTCTGCATGACGGGGCAGTCGGAGTTCGACCACGTCAAGTTCCCCTACTTCTATCGCCTGGTGCCCCCGGACCTCTCGGAGTCCTACGCGATGGTGGCGATCGCCAAGAACCGGGGCTACAAGAAGGTGGCGCTGGCCTTCGGCAACGACATCGGCTCACAGACGTTCATCGCCCCGGCGATCGCGGCCATCAAGACGGCCGGCCTGCAGGTGGTGTCCAATCAGACCCTCGACCTCAGCGCGTCCACGTTCCGCACCGAGGCGGCGAAGATCGCCAACTCAAAGCCTGACGTGATCCTCACCGAGGCACTGGGCCCGACCGAGGCCTCGTTCCTGACCGAGCTCAAGCAGCTCAACGGCGGCAAGATGATCCCGGTGATCGGGACGTCGGCGACCATCTCCCCGGATTGGTTCAAATCGGTCTCCAGCGCCATCGGCGGGAGCACCCTTGCGGGCGACTTCCAGGCCGACAACCTGGTCACCGAGAGCAGCGGGCCGGCGTTCTCGGCCTTTGCCAAGGCGATCGACGCCGAGAAGGGCAAGGTCGGCACCACGGGCGACTTCTCGACCTACCTCACCGCTCCGGGAGCGGTGCACCTGTACGACGGGATCAACCTCGGCGCGCTGGCGATGATCGCGGCGCACAGCACGTCCCCCGCCAAGTACATGCCGTTCATCCTCAAGATCGGCGACGGGGTCCCCGGGGCGACGGTCGTCAACTCGTTTGCCCAAGGTGCCGCGGCGCTCAAGGCGGGCAAGCAGATCCGCTACGAGGGCCCGGGAGGTCCCACCAGCTTCGACGCCTATCACGACTCGGCCGGCCTGTTCCAGGTCGACACGTACACGGCCAACGGAACGGTGAAGGTCGCCGGCAACCTGTCGACGACCGAGCTGCGGTCACTGGGTCTCTGACCCGGGCGCGGGATGAGCGTCTTCGTCGCCTCGATCGGGTTCGGTGTCGTCACCGCGGCCGTGCTCGCCCTGGCGTCGGTCGGCTTCACGCTGCAGTTTGCCGTCACGAACGTGCTCAACCTCGCCTACGGAGGGGTCATGATCGTGGCGGCATACGCGGCCTATGCGCTGAACCATGCCGGCGTCAACGTCTGGCTGGCGGCGATCGCGGCGATCCTCGTGGGCGCGGTGGTGTCGGTGCTGCTCAACACCGTCGTCTACACCCCGTTCCAGCGCCGCGGGGCGTCGCCCATCGCGATGGTCATCGTCGCGCTGGGCATGACGTTGATCCTGACCTTCGGCACCCAGGCCCTGGCCGGCCCCACCAACGTCTCCTACGCGATGAGCCAGGGCGCGACGGTCAAGGTGGGCTCGATCGAGCTCACCGTGGTCCAGTTCGTGATCATCGCGCTGAGCATCGTGGTGATGGTGCTGGTCCACGCCTTGATCCGCTACACGCGGTTGGGGAAAGCCATGCGCGCCACGGCGGCCAACCGCTCGCTGGCCCGCAACTGCGGTATCCGGACCGAGCGCGTGGTGATGGCCACGTGGCTCATCAGCGGCGCCCTGTGCGGCCTGGCCGGCGTGACCTTCGCCATCGACTCGGGCACGTTCGGGGCCACCAGCACCGACGTGTTCCTCGTGCTGATCCTGGCGGCAGTGTTCCTGGGCGGCCCGGGCGAGGCCTACGGGGCGATGCTCGGCGCGTTGGTGATCGGCCTCGCCACCGAGGTCAGCGCCTCGGTGATCGTCTCGTCCTACAAGGACGTGATCGCGTTCGTGATCCTGCTGGCGATGCTCACGGTACGCCCCGCCGGGCTGCTGGGGGCCCGGGTCTAGGTGAGGGCCGCCACGTGGGCCGCCGGCAACCAGGGGTGAGGGTTCCTTGATCTACTACATCACCAACCTGCTGGTCTACGCCGGCGTCGATGCGCTGGCCTGCCTGGGTCTCAGCCAGCAGTTCGGCGTGGGCGGGGTCACCAACTTCGGCTTCATCATCTTCCAGGCCGCGGGCGCCTACACGGCCGGCGTACTCTCGCTCCCGCCCGACAGCGCCAACGGGGCATTCCAGAAATACGTCCTGGGCCTCAACCTGCCGTTTCCGCTGCCGTGGATCGGCGCCGCGATCGTCGGCGGCCTGCTCGCCATTCCCTTCGCGGCGATCGTGGGACGGCGGTTGCGGGGGGACTTCGCCGCCGTCGGACTGCTCGTCACCGCCGTCATGTTCAACCTGCTGGCCACGAACTTCGTGCCGCTGTTCAACGGCGCCGCCGGTCTCTCGCTGGTGCCCTCGCCGCTCCAGGGCTCGTTTGACCCGCAGTCGGCGGGCTACCAGTGGGCCTACGGCGCCGTCGCGATCCTCCTCGCGTTCGCGGTGTACTGGTTCGTCAGCCGCATCACCAACTCGCCGTACGGCCGCACCCAGCGGGCCGCGCGTGACAACGACCTCGTCGCCGACTCGCTGGGCAAGAACCTGAGATCGCTGCGGACGTCGAGCCTGGTCATCGGTGGGGCCATCGCCGGTCTCTCGGGCGGTGTCCTGGTCGGCTTCATCAACCTCTGGGATCCGCAGGCCTGGGGCTACGCCGAGACCGTCGTCCTGTTCGCCGCGGTCATCATCGGCGGCCTGGGCAATCATCGCGGCGCGATGCTGGGCGCGGTCCTGGTCCCCGTCGCGTTCGAGGAGGCAACGCGCTACATCCCGCCGGTGCCGGGCAACCCGAACCTGATCCCGGCGCTGCAGTGGGTCGTGATCGGCTGCCTCATCCTCGCCTTCCTGTGGTTCCGGCCTCAGGG
>JBAQGP010000330.1:0-11471 GCA_049287845.1 Solirubrobacteraceae bacterium
GGCTTCGCCCATCCGAGCGCCGCGCGCTCAGTCGTGCAGCGAGGGCGCGTAGCTGACCCCGACGATCGATCCCTCGAGTGACTGCAGACGGACGACGGTCTGGCCCCAGGGCTCCTGGCGAACGGGATGCAGGATCTCGTAGCCGGCCTCGGTCAGCTCATCGGCCGCTGCTCGCACCGCGCCAGCGTCGGCGACGTCGAACTCGAGGCTGATCTGGGGAACCGGCCGATCGGCGGGCCAGCTCGGCGTCCCGAAGCACGCCTGCGCGGCCTGGTGCAGCGGCCAGACGCCGAAGTGCTTGACGCCCGCGAGCTGCTCGCTGTGGAAGTACTCCCCGTCGATGCCGCTGCGCAGTGGCAGGCCGAGAGTGTCCACATACAGCCGGCGGCTCGATGGAGGATCGGCCGCGATCACGGCGATCGTCGAGAGAAACTCGATGTTCATCGGTGTGCTCCTGGTAGTCATGCCACGATCGAACCAGTGTCCGCGGTCGTTGTCTTGGACGAAACGGACAACGCGGGTGTTCACGCGGCAACGCCTGATCTCCGCAGAAATCATCGGTCGCCCGCGCCCGCGGCCGGATCTCGTCATGATGCGCCGGTGAGCGACGCCGCGCCGGTGCCCCAGAGAGTGCTCGTCACCGGCGGCGCCGGCGGGATCGGCCTGGCGATCACGCGGGCGTTCGCCGCCGCCGGAGCCCGGGTTCACGTCGCCGATCCTGACGGCGACGCCGTTGCGGCGGTGAGCGCCTCGGCCGCGACGATCACGGGGAGCGCCTGCGACGTCACCGACGAAACGGCTGTGGCCGCGATGTTCGAGGACCTCGGCGGGGCGCTCGGCGGTCTCGACGTGCTGATCAACAATGCCGGCATCGCCGGGCCGACCGCACCGGTGGATCGGTACGCGCGCGCGGCATGGGATGCGGTCATCGCGGTCAACCTCAGCGGCACGTTTGACGTGACCCGCCGGGCGATCCCGCTCTTGAAGGATTCGCCGGCGGGCTCGATCATCGTCATGAGCTCGCTGGCCGGACGCTTCGGCTACCCGAATCGGGTCGCCTACGCGACGACCAAATGGGGGCTCGTCGGCTTCACCAAGACCCTGGCGCTCGAACTCGGCCCGTTCGGGATCACCGCCAACTCGATTCACCCGGGCGGGGTCGAGGGCGAGCGCGTGCGCGAGGTCCTCCGGCGGCGCGCCGAGCTGTCGGGGCGAACCGTCGAAGAGGAGAACGCGCTCGCGCTTGACAACCAGTCGATCCGGCAGTTCACCGAGGCCACGGACATAGCCGCGCTCGCGATGTTCCTGGCGGGGCCGCACGGGCGGTCGATCTCAGGGCAGATGCTCCCGATCGACGGAGACTCGAAGGCCGCTCAGTAGACGGGTTCAGTGGCCGACCCGGCGGTGCGAGCCGCCCCGCCGATGCGAGCCTCCCCGCCCGGGTTCGCCGTGCAGCGCGAGCGCGCTCCCGCCACCGAGCCGGACGGGCTCGGCGATCGCCTCTGCCTGGCCGTGTCCGAGCATCTGCAGCGCGGTCGCATCGCCCGGGTAGTTGTCGAGCGGCAGGATCGGCCCGGTGGCGAGAGCGAACTTCTCGCCGTACTGGCTGGTGAGCTGCTGGGCGAGCTGGCTGTTGTAGAAGTCGGGCTCGGCCAGCGATGTGTTCGACGACGAGTTGGTCTGCGCCACCCGCGGCGCGGCCAGCGCGGCAGGCAGGCTCATGCCGAAGTCGACGTGGTTGATGAGGGTCTGGACGACCGTCTCGATGATGGTGGATCCGCCCGCAGCTCCGATCGCGAACTGGGGCCGGCCGTGATCGAGGGCGATCACCGGGCCCATGCTCGACCGCGGCTCCTTCCCGGGCGCCGGCAGGTTCGGGTCGGTGGCGCCGGGCGAGGATGGGGCGAAGTCGAAGTCGGTGAGCTCGTTGTTGAGCAGGAATCCGTAGCCGGGCACGACCTGGCCGCTACCGCCGAAGAAGTTGATGGTGTTCGTGTAGGCGACGATGTCGCCCCACTTGTCCTCGGTGACGATGTTGTTGGTGTGATGGGCCTCGGGGGATGCGGACGATGCCTGGCTCGACGACGACGTGGCCGGGCAGGGCCCAAACGGCGCGAACGGTGAGCCCGGCGCGACGGGCGAGGTGGCCGCGGTGTCGCCGATCAGGCAGCGGCGCGTCGCGGCGAACTCCGGATCGAGCAGGCCCGACAGCGGGACGTTGACGAAGGCAGGGTCGCCGACGTAGGCGTTGCGATCCGCGTAGGCGAGCCGCGATGCCTCGATGTACTGAAACAGGGCCTGCGCGCGCGACTCCGAGCTGAGCGGGAAGCCGTTGAGGATGTTGAGGATCTCCCCCTCGGTCGAGCCACCGCTGGACGGTGGCGCCATCCCGTAGACGCTGAGCCCGCGGTAGTTCACATGCGTCGGCGCGAGGATCCGGGTGCGGTAGGCACGCAGATCGCTCATCGACATGATGCCCGGCTGGGTGACCACGGTCTGGCCGGGAGTGAGGACCGGGTGATCGTCGGCCTGGACGATCGCCTGGCCGATGGGCCCGTCATAGAGCGCTGACGGGCCGCGGCGCGCGATCAGCTCATAGGTGTGCGCGAGGTCCGGATTGCGCAGCCAGGTTCCCACGGGCAGCGGATCGCCGGAGGGGGTGAGCAGGAGCGACCGGCTCGCCGGGTAGGCCTGCAGCGTCGACAGGCTGGACTGCTCGAGCTGGTTGAAGTCGAAGTTGACCGCGAAGCCCCGCTTGGCGACGTGGATCGCGGGCTGCAGGTCATCGCCGAGCGAGAGACGTCCGTAGTTGCGCACAGCGGTGGCCCACGTGGCGAGGTTGGACGGCACGCCGGTGGAGAGAGGCTGGTCGGAGGCGGCCGTGTAGTTCATCGGCTTGCCCGTCGTGGGGTCGACGAACATGGTGGTGGTGCACGCCGCCGGGCAGGTCTCGCGCCCATCGACCGTCGTGACGGTGTGCGTCCGCGCGTTGTAGATGACCATGAAGCCCCCGCCGCCGGGGCCGGCGACCCATGGCACGGTCACACCGAGCGCGCTCGCCGTCGCGACGGCGGCATCAACCGCGTTGCCGCCGCGCTGGAGCACGTCGGTGCCGGCTCGGCTGGCACCCACGTCCATCGAGGCGACGGCACCACCGGTCCCGACGGCGACAGGGGTAACCGACCCGGTCCCGTCGTGGGAACGCTGGGCAGCGGATGCGACCGGGGCCGCGGCGCAGACGGCGGCACACAGCATCGACACGAACGTTGCGACTCCTCGTTGGCCCATCAGTCCACCCACCCTTTTCTCAGCCTCTGGATAGGTTTGAACGTTCCCGCGGGAGCCAGGTCAGAAACCCCGCGGGTCAGACAGACTGACGTGAAGGTCTCCACGCCCGCCGCGATCATCCGATCGGTTGAGTGCGGGCTCACCCTCGGCGCGCGCGAATTGCAGCCGCGCGGTCGATGCGCGACGTCCCGCCGCCTGGGACTCTGTTGCCATGACCCACAGCCTTGAAGAGACCAGCGCACAGACCGCCACCGAGGTGGTCGTGTCCGTCGACCATCTGCACGTGCGCTACGGCGGTACGCTCGCCGTCAACGACGTCTCGCTCTCGATCAACCGCGGCGAGATCTTCGGCATCCTCGGACCCAACGGCGCGGGCAAGACGACCACGGTGGAGGCCATCGGCGGCCTGCGCCGGCCCGACGGCGGATCGATCAGCGTGCTCGGCCTGGATGTCCTTCACGAGCGTCGGGCGCTTCGGCAACGGGTCGGGATTCAGCTCCAGACATCGGAGCTCCCCGACAAGCTGCGCGTGGGGGAGGCGCTCGAGTTGTTCGCCTCCTTCTACCGCGATCCCGCCGACCCAGAGCGGCTGCTCGAGCTGCTCGGTCTCGAGTCCAAGCGCGGCGATCGCTTCGCCAACCTGTCAGGTGGCCAGCGCCAGCGGCTGTCGATCGCCCTGGCGCTCATCGGCCGGCCCGAGCTGGCCATCCTCGACGAGCTGACCACGGGCCTCGATCCGCAATCGCGCCGCGAGACGTGGAAGCTGATCGAGGGCATCCGCGACGAGGGGGTGACGATCATCCTCGTCACCCACTTCATGGAGGAGGCTGAGCACCTGTGCGATCGCCTCGCCCTCCTGCACCATGGGCGCGTGATCGCGATCGACACGCCGGCGGCGCTGGCGGCGGGCTCGGCGGGCTCGGCGGGCCGCCAACGCATCAGTTTCCGCCCGTCGGGCGTGGTTGACGTCGCCCGCATGCGCCAGCTGGCCGACGTCCGGGACGTGGTCCGCCACGGCGATCGCCTCACGGTCGAGGGAACCGGCGATCTCGTCGCCGCCGTGATGGAGGCGCTCGTCCGTGACGGCGTGATCCCCCGGCAGACCCGGATCGAGCAGTCGACGCTGGATGACGCCTTCGTCGCCCTCACCGCCGATGCCGACACCGTCGCCTCTGAATTTGCCGAGCTGGACCGAGAGGAGCCCCGATGACCGCCACCGCCCCCACCCCCACGCCGGCTCCACGCCGTCCCAGCGGTTTTCAGCGGCTGCTGTCGACGGAGCTGAAGCTGTTCGCCCGCGAGCCGATGCTGCTGTTCTGGGGACTGGTGTTCCCCGTCGGGTTGCTGGTGGTGCTCGGGATCGCCGGCGGCGACAAGCCGCAGCACACGCTGGGCAACGTCAAGCTCATCGTCGCCTACACGCCGGTGGTGATGATGTTCACGATCACGATCCTCGCGCTCAGCGCACTGCCCGCCGCGCTTGCGTCCTACCGGGACAAGGGGTACCTGCGGCGCCTGTCGACGACGCCGATCGGAGCCGTCCGGCTGCTGGCCGCCCAGGTCATCATCAACTTCGCGCTGGCCGCGGCGGCGGTGATCCTCGTCGCGCTCGTGAGCCACTTCGCGTTCTCGGTGGCGCTGCCCCAGCAGCTCGGCGGCTTTGTGCTGGCGATGCTGCTGACGCTGGCGGCGATGCTCTCGCTGGGGACGCTGGTGGCCGCGGTGGCGCCGACCCAGCGAATCGCGGCCGCGGCCGGCTCGCTGCTGTTCTTCCCGCTGATGTTCTTCGCCGGCTTGTGGGTCCCGCAGGCGGCGATGGGGGCGGGACTGCGCGACGTCAGCCACTACTCGCCGCTCGGCGCCGCCGTGCCGGCGGTGCAGAACGCGATCGCCGGCCACTGGCCCGGCACCGTCCACCTGCTGGTGCTCGCCGGGTACGCGGTGGCGCTGAGCGCGGCCGCGGCTAGATTGTTTCGCTGGGAGCGATGAGCACAGGCAAGCCGATGTCACGTCGCGAGGATTGGCTCGAGTTCTGGGAGGGGCGAGAGGCGCCGTTCCTGCGAGCGCTGCCCTACGTCCTGCTGGTCCTCTGCGCAGGGTTTGACATCGCCGCGCGCCATGGCGTCGGCAGCGGGTGGCGAACCGACCTCGGCCTGGTGATCGCCGCGGGCATCGTCATGACGACGGTGGATCGCGTCGACCGCCGGACCACGTGGACCGAACCCCAGTCGGTCGTCGGCCCTGTGCTCGCCACCGCCGTGTTCGCGGTTCTGCTCGGTCTGTCGGCGGCGCTCGTCATCCGCCAACCGCTCTACGGCTTCTTCAGCTGGACCGGGTATTTCTGGGCGTGGCGGCTGTTCACCGGTCGTGGCCGGCTGGTCGGAGTGGCCCTGGTGGCCGCGGTCACCGCCATCTCCCAGACCGGTGCCGGACCCTACGACAGCGTCTACGCGATCGGCGGGCTGGTCGTGGTCTACCTCATCAATGCCGGCGTCGCCAGCGCCCTCACCTGGTTTGGCTGGATCGGCAACGAGCAGCAGCAACGGCGGGCCCGCGAGGTATCGGCCCTCACCGAGGCCAACGCCAGGCTCGAGGAGAGCCTGCGCCACAACGCCGACCTCCAGGAGCAACTGCTCACCCAGGCACGCGAGGCGGGCGTCTCGGAGGAGCGGCGGCGCCTGGCCCGTGAGATCCACGACACCCTCGCCCAGGGGTTGATGGGGATCGTCACCCAGCTTCAGGCCGCGCAGAGCGCTGCGGCGGGAGCCGGAGGGGAGAGGGGGGAGATGGGGGCGCGTCACCTCGAGCTGGCCATCGACCTCGCCCGCGAGAGCCTTACGGAGGCGCGCCGCTCGGTACAGGCGCTGGCCCCCGAGCCCCTGGTCGAGGCGCGACTGCCCGACGCGATCGAGGACGTCGCCCACCGTTGGTGCGAGCTTCACGGGTTGGAAGTGTCCATCACCACCACCGGCACCCCGCGGGTGATGCGGCCCGAGATCGAGGTGGCGCTGCTTCGCACTGCCCAGGAGGCCCTGGCCAATGTGGCCAAGCACGCCCGCGCCCGCCGCGTGGGGCTGACTCTCTCCTACATGGAGGACCTCGTGACGCTCGATGTCCGCGACGACGGCGTCGGGTTTGTGACAGTGAACGGAAACGGTCCCTGGCGGCCGCGCCACCAGCCGGGAGGCTTCGGCCTGGGTGGGATGCGCCAGCGCGTGGAGGGTGTGGCCGGCACGCTCGAGATCGAGTCCGAGCCCGACGGCGGCACGGCGATCTGCGCCGCCGTCCCCGCCGTGCCCCTCGGAACGCGTCCATGAGCCAGCCGATCCGGGTGATGATCGTGGACGACCACCCCGTCGTGCGCAACGGGCTGAGCGGGATGTTCGCCGGCGACACCGATTTTGAGGTTGTCGGCGAGGCCGGCGATGGCTCCGAGGCCGTGCGCCGCGCTCGCGCGCTGGCGCCCGACGTCATCCTCATGGACCTGCGCATGCCTGAGATGGACGGGGTCAGCGCCATCGCCGCCCTCACGGCTGCCCAGCTTCCCGCCCGGGTGCTCGTGCTGACCACCTACGACACCGACGGCGACGTGCTCGCCGCCATCGAGGCGGGGGCGACCGGATATCTGCTCAAAGACGCGCCGCCGGCGGAGCTGTTTCGCGCGGTGCGCGCCGCCGCCCGGGGGGACGCCGTGCTTTCGCCCTCGGTGGCCACGCGCGTGGTGGGGCAGATGCGCGCGCCCACCCAGGAGCCGATCAGCCAGCGGGAGCTGGAGGTGCTGGAGCTCGTCGCCCAGGGCGAGAGCAACCGCGATGCCGCCGCGCGCCTGTTCATCTCAGAGGCCACGGTCAAGACCCACCTCGTGCACATCTACGCCAAGCTCGGCGTCAACGACCGGGCTGCGGCGGTGGCCGAGGGGTTCAACCGGGGGCTGCTCATCCCGCGCAACACCCGCTCATGACCGAGGTTCGCGACATCGCGCCTGGGCTCTGGCTGTGGACCCGGGACCATCCGGACTGGACGCCCGACAGCGACTTCGACGGGCCGGTGACCTCGACGTGTGTCGAGGCGGGTGGGGAGGTGGTGGTGCTCGACCCGGTGGCGCCGGAGCCCGATGCGGTGGAGACGTGGGCGCGTCTCGACGCGGCGCCGCCCACTGTGGTCGTCATCGTCAAGCCCGACCATGTTCGCGACGTCGATCTGTTCGTGCGGCGCTACGGGGCGCGTGCGTTCGGCCCGTGGCTGTTTCACCCGGGCGACGTGCCTCGCTCGGAGATCACCGCGATCGAGTCCGGCTCCGCGGTTCCCGGCGGACTGGTGGCGCTCTACGACGGCCGCGGCCGCAACGAGACGCCGATCTGGATCGCTGAGCACCGGACGCTGGTCTTCGCCGACGCTCTGACCGCCCCGCACGGCGAGCTGCTCGTATGGGACTGCCCGGCGCTCCAGGAGCGCGCGCTGCCGGCGCTGCGGGCGCTGCTGGAGCTGCCGTTCGAGCGCGTCATCGTGTCCCACGGCGATCCGGTTCACGACCGCGCCGCCTACGAACGCGCGCTGACGCTGACACCGTGGCGCGGCTGACGCGAGGAGATGGTTGACGGACTACAGGCTCCGCACCGACCCTCAGACGAGCAGCAGCGACTGCCTGGGCCGATCGTCCGCTCGACTGGCCCAGGCGTGGTCGCTGCGGCGGCGCCCCGCGTTGCTACGCGGCCGGCTCGAGGAAGCCGGTGATCGAGCGCATGCGTCCGTCGTCGGCGAGGTTGACGAAGTCGACGCCGATCGCCACCGGGGCGCCGGCGTCGGCCGCGAGCGACCAGCTGAAGCGCACCCGATCATGGTGTGCCTCCGGGCCCGCGATCAGCGTGAACCGGTGGCCGGGGAACTGCGACTGCGCGGCTCCGATCATCGTGGCGATGCCGTCGATGCCGGACCCCTCCATGACGGGATCGGCGTAGTCGGCGTCGTCGGTCACGGTCCGAGCGACGAGCTCGCGCCGCCGGTCCGCGTCGGTCTCGTTCCACATCGAGATGTAGTCGTTCACCAGGGTGTCGGTGTCAGCCATGAGGTCTCCTTCCGGGGGTCGTTGTTCAGCCACAGGCTCCCAACGGCCGCGCAGCCGGTCGATTACCTGCGACGTAGTATCCGCGCGGTGAAGCCGATCATCGTCGACTGCGATCCGGGCCACGACGACGCCGCCGCGTTGCTCCTGGCGCTGGGCAGTGACGAGGTCGAGCTGCTCGGCGTGACCACGGTCGCCGGGAACCAGACGCTTGAGAAGACGACCGCGAACGCGATCAGGGTGCTGGACTGCGCCGGACGTGCGGACGTGCCCGTCGTTGCGGGGGCCAACCGCCCTCTGATGCGCGAGGCTCATGTCGCCGCCGACATCCACGGGGAGAGCGGCCTGGAGGGCGCCGAGCTGCCGCCGCCGAGCCGGCATGCGGAGACGGGCCACGCCGTGGACTGGATGGCGGCCACGCTGCAGTCGGCGCCGGCTCCGGTGACGCTGGTGCCCACCGGGCCACTCACCAACATCGCGCTGTTGCTCGCGCTGCACCCGGGGATCGAGGAGCGCATCGAGCGGATCGTGCTCATGGGCGGCTCGATCGGGGAGGGCAACGTGACCCCCGCCGCCGAGTTCAACATCTGGGCCGATCCCGAGGCGGCCCATCGGGTGTTCTCCACCAAGATCGACCTCACGATGGTCGGGCTCGACGTCACCCACAGGGCGCTGCTCACGCCCGACCACCTCGAGGTGCTCGAGCACGCCGGGGCGCCCGGCAGGCTGGTGGCCGATCTCTACCGCTTCTTCCTGTCGATCCACGGCGCCCGCTATGGCTGGGCCGGCGCGCCGGTCCACGACGCGGTGGCGCTGGCGCACGTGATCGACGGGTCGCTGCTGCAGATGACCCGCTGCGGGGTCATGGTGGACACCGGCCCCCCGCTCTCGCGCGGTCGCACCAACGTCGACGTGCGCTGCCAAACCGACTGGCTGCCGCTTCACCACGTCGCGGTCGACATCGACGCCGACCGCTTCCTGTCACTGCTCGTGGAGCGCATCTGCGGGCTTGGCCAGAGGCTGGGGCCGTCGCGCGTCTACCGGTCGCCCCGCCCGCCGGCGTCAGCGCCGGGGTAGGGCTAGCCGTACCTTCCCTCACTCCTGCTGGCCGGCTGTCCAAACGCGCGGCAGCAGAGGAGTCTCTGGTGTGTGCTCACAGAGATCACCCACACCCAGCAGAGAACCGAGTCGCCGGCTGCCCGTGCCGTCGATCTGACCAAGACGTACGGAAAGGGGGACACCGCGGTCACCGCGCTGGCGGGCGTCAGCGTCGGCTTTGATCGCGCTCGTTTCACCGCCGTGATGGGCCCGTCGGGATCGGGCAAGTCCACGCTCATGCACTGCATGGCGGGGCTGGACGCGGCAACCTCGGGCCACGCCTTCATCGGTGACGAGGAGATCGGGCGGCTCGGTGACTCCGAGCTGACCGAGCTGCGGCGCGACCGCATCGGCTTCGTCTTCCAGGCGTTCAACCTCGTCCCGACGCTCACCGCCGCGGAGAACATCACGCTCCCGGCCGACCTCGCCGGCAGAGCGGTGGACCGGGGCTGGCTTGACCAGATCACCTCCCAGCTCGGCATCGCGGACCGCCTGTCGCATCGGCCGGGCGAGCTGTCGGGCGGCCAGCAGCAGCGCGTCGCGTGCGCCCGGGCGCTCCTCACCAGGCCCGAGCTCATCTTCGCCGACGAGCCGACCGGCAACCTGGACTCCAACGCCTCCACGGAGGTACTCAGCTTCCTGCGCCGGGCGGTGACCGAGCACGGGCAGTCGATCGTGATGGTCACCCACGACCCACAGGCCGCCGCCTATGCCGACCGGGTGGTGTTCCTCGCCGACGGGGCGGTGGTGGCCGGGCTGGCCTCGCCCACCGCCGCCGCGGTACTCGAGCAGATGAAGCAACTGGGAGGCTGACATGGTCAGAGTCACCATCAGAGGTCTCGCCGCCCGCAAGCTGCGGTTGTCACTCACCGCGCTGGCCATCGTGCTGGGGGTGACATTCGTCACCGGGACGCTCGTCCTGGGCGACACCCTTAACCGCACCTTCAACAACCTCGTCGGCACCGCCTATCAGCACGTCAGCTTCGAGATCCGCGGCAAGGCGGCTCTTCCGGGCGCCGACACCACGGTGGACAGCACAGCCGACCGCAAGCCGATCCCGGCCTCGATCGCTGCTGAGGTCGGCCGCCTGGCCGGTGTTGCCTACGTCCACGGCTCGGTGGGCGGCTACGCCCAGTTCCTGGCGCGCAACGGTGACGCGATCGGCGGCGGGGGCGGCTCGACGCTGGGCTTCTCCTTCGACCCCAACCGGCGGCTGTCGCCGTATCGGTTGGTGGCGGGCCATGCGCCCACGAGCTCCGACGACGTGGTCATGGACAAGGCGACGGCGGACAAGTACCACTTCGCCGTCGGCGATCGCGTGCTCATGAACCTGCCCGACCGGGCGCAGCGGTTCACCGTCACCGGCATCGTCACCTACGGCTCTGATGACAACCTGGCCGGAGTCACCCTGGCCGGCTTTGATCTCGCCACGGCCCAGACGCTCTTTGACGCCCGCGGGACCTACGACACCATCAACGTCCTCGCCCGGCCCGGCGCCGACAACATCCGCCTGCAGCGGGCGATCGCAAGGCTGCTGCCGGCGGACGTCGAGGTGGTGAGCGGCCAGACCGTCGCCAATGAGCTCTCGACCGCGGTGGACAACGCGCTGTCCTTCATCTCCACCGTCCTGCTCATCTTCGCTGCGATCGCGCTGTTCGTGGGCGCCTTCACGATCTTCAACACGTTGTCGATCACCGTCGGCCAGCGCACCCGTGAGCTCGCGCTGCTGCGTCTCGTCGGTGCCGGGCGCCGCCAGGTGTTCCGCTCCGTGCTGGGCGAGGCCGCTCTCACCGGACTGGTGGCATCGCTGGTCGGGCTCGGGCTCGGCGTGGTCGCGGCCGTCGGGCTCAAGGCACTCCTGAAGGCCTTCGGCATCACGCTGCCGTCGGCGCCGCTGGTGTTCGAGGCCCGCACGCCGATCGTCGCCATCGCGGTCGGGGTCGGCGTGACGCTCGTCTCGGCGCTCATCCCGGCCCGTCGTGCCGTGCGGATCGCGCCGGTGGCCGCGCTCGCCGACCACAGC
>JBAQGP010000331.1:0-5591 GCA_049287845.1 Solirubrobacteraceae bacterium
GGTTGGTGGCGGTGCTCATAGGCCCGCCACCTCACGTTCCGCGGGGTGACGCGTGAGGAACACCCGGTCAGAAGCGGCGATGGGGTTCGAATCGACGATCTCGCGGTAGAGCTCGGATTGCTCCAGCAGTTCGTCGTGGGTTCCGTCGGCCACGATCCGCCCCGCCTCGAGCACGACGATGCGGTCGGCCAGCGAGATCGTCGACCGGCGATGGGCGATGACGAACGTCGTGCGGCCGGTGAGCACGTCAGCCAGTGCGCGCTTGATCTCGCCCTCGGTGGAGGTGTCCACCGACGAGGTGGCGTCGTCGAGGATGAGGATGCGCGGATCGGCCAGGATCGCCCGGGCGATGGCGATCCGCTGGCGCTGGCCGCCCGATAGCGTGAAACCACGCTCGCCGACGCGGGTGTCATAGCCGTCGGGCAGACGCGAGATGAACCCGTCGGCCTGCGCCGCAACGGCCGCCCGCTCCACCTCCTCGCGGGTGGCGTCGGCCCGGGCGTAGGCGATGTTGTCGTGGATCGTGGCACTGAACAGGAACGGGTCGTCGTTGACGACGGCGATCGCCTGGCGCAGGCTGGGCAGCTGCACGGAGCGCACGTCGGCGCCGTCGATACGCACCGCACCGCCGGTGACGTCGTACAGGCGGGGTAGTAGCGACACCAGCGCCGACTTACCCGATCCCATCGCGCCGACGAGTGCCACCACCTGTCCGGCGGGAACGTCGAGGTCGATGTCGCTCAGCGCCGGGTGGGTCGCGCCCTCGAACGTGAGCGAGACCCCCCGCAGGGACACGTGGCCCCCGCCGTCGGGGAGCGGCGGGGCGTCGGGCGGAGACTGGATGCGGGGCTCACGGTCGAGCACCTGGAAGATGCGCGCGCCCGAGGCGGTCGAGCGCTGCGAGGCACCCAGCATGTACCCGAGCGTCCGCATCGGGGAGATGAGCATGAGCAGGTAGGCGTAGAACGCGGTGAAGGCGCCCAGGCTGAGCGAGCCGTCGATCACCTGGCGCCCGCCGAACAGAAGGATGGCGGCCAGCCCGAGGTTGGGCAGGAAGCTGAGCAGCGGGTTGAACAGCGCCTGGATGCGCGTGGCGACCATCTGCTGGTCAAAGACGCGCTGAACCGTGTGGCGGAACCGCTCGAGCTGGCGCTCCTCCTGGGCAAAGGCCTTGACGACGCGGACGCCCGAGACGTTCTCCTCGGCGTCGGCGGTGAGCTCGGCGATCCGCTGCTGGGCCTCCTGCATCGCCGGGCGCGAGCGGTGGCCGTAGCGGTTGGCGATGAGGATCACGAACGGGACCGGCGCCAGGGAGATGGCGGCCAGGCCGGGCTGGAGGATGAACATGGCGACGGCGGCCAGGAGGATGGTGACCACCGCCTGGGCGATGAAGACGAGCCCGTAACCCAAGAAGAAGCGGACGGACTGGAGGTCGACGGTGGCGCGGGACATGAGCTGGCCCGTCTGCTGGCGATCGAAGAACCCGAGCTCGAGGCGCTGGAGGTGACCGTAGAGCGTCTCGCGCAGGTCGACCTCCACGCGCAGCGACACCTCGCCCGCCACCAGTCGCCGGAACACGCTCAGGACGAGACGCACCAGCGCGGCGGCGAGGATCAGCAGCGCCAGCATGACCAGCCGGTGGTGGTGATGGCCGCTGATGGCGTTGATCGCCAGCCCGGTCAGATAGGGGATGAGAACGGTGGCGCCGAGCGACCCGAAGGCGAGCGCGAACGACCAGATCACCCCTTTGCGATGGGGGCGCAGGAAGCTCAGCAACCGTCGGAACGTCGACATACTTCATTTACTGTAGTAAGGAGCGAGCCGCTCTGATCCCCCAAGCCACGGCGCGCACGCCACGCGCACTCTCACTACTGTCCAGCACCCGCATGACCTGAGCGATGACGACGAGGAGATTGGATGACGAGCGTTCGGGAAGCCACGTTCGACCTGTTCCGGGCCCACGGCATGACGACCATCTTCGGCAACCCGGGCTCGACCGAGCTGCCGATGCTCGCCGACTTCCCCGACGAGTTCACCTACGTGCTCGGTCTCCAGGAGCTGGTGGTGATGGGCATGGCCGACGGGTTCGCGCAGGCCAGCGGCCGCCCCACGCACGTCAACCTGCACACCGCCCCGGGGGTGGGCAACGCGGTGGGCGGGATCTTCAACGCCCAGGCCAACAAGTCGCCCCTGGTGATCACCGCGGGCCAACAGGTCCGCGCCCAGATCACCATCGAGGCCAACCTCACCAACCGCGACGCCACGGTCGGACCCCAGCCCTACGTGAAGTGGAGTCACGAGCCGCCGCGCGCCCAGGACGTGCCGGGCGCGATCGCCCGTGCCATCCACCACGCCACCCTGCCGCCCCGGGGCCCCGCGTTTGTCTCCATCCCGATGGATGACTGGAACGCCGAGGCCGACGCCGATCGCGCGGGCGCCGCTATCGCCCGCCGCGTTGTCGGCCGTACCGCGCCCGATGAGGCCGCCCTGGGCGATCTGGCCGAGCGCCTGGCCGCAGCGGCGTCCCCGGTGCTCGTCGCCGGTCCCGACATCGACGCCGCGGGCGGCTGGCATGCCGCGGTCGCGCTGGCCGAGAAGCAGCGGCTGCCGGTGTGGGCCAGCCCCGCCACCGGCGGGTCGCGGCTGGGGTTCCCCGAGCGCCATCCGAACTTCGTCGGCATACTGCCGCCGGCCATCGGGGCGGCGTCAGAGACGCTCAAGCCCCACGACCTCGTGCTGGTCGTCGGCTCCTCGGTGTTCCCGTACTACCCCTACATCCCCGGTCCGCTGCTGGGTGAGGGCACCCAACTCGTGGCCGTCACCTCAGACCCGGGCGAGGCCGCCCGCGCGCCGATGGGGGAGGCCATCGTCGGCGACGTGAGACTGGCGCTCGAGCGGTTGGTGGCGCTGGTGCCCGAGGGCACGCGCGACGCGCCCGAGCCGCGCCCGGATCCAGGCGACCCGCCCGTGGCCGACCCGTCGAACCGGCTCAGCGGCTCGGAGGCGATGGCGGCGCTCGCCGACGCCTTCACCGACGACGCGATCGTCGTTCTGGAGTCGCCGTCGTGCACCCTGTCGCTGCGCTACCGGCTGCGCATCTCGGCGCCCGGCAGCTACTACTTCTGCGCCAGCGGCGGCCTCGGCTTCGGCATCGCCGCGGCGGTCGGGGTCCAGCTCGCCCAGCCGGCCCGGCCGGTGGTGTGCGTGCTGGGCGAGGGGTCGGCCCAGTACGGGATCACCGCCCTGTGGAGCGCGGTCGCCTACAAGGCCCCGGTCACCTTCCTCATCCTGCGCAACGACGAGTACATGATCCTCAAGTGGTTCGCCATGCTCGAGCAGGTCAGCGGCGCCCCGGGGCTGGACCTGCCCGGCCTCGACGTCGCGGCGGTGGCCCGCGGCTACGGCGTGCCCGCCCAGGATGTCACCGAGCGCGAGGAGCTGACCGAGGCGCTGCGCGCCTCGATCGCCGCCGACGATGGCCCGCACCTCATCCAGGTCCCGGTCGCCTCCGGGATGTGGCTGGAATAGCGCCGTGCGGGTGACCTCATCGCACTCCGGAGCGCCGGCGTGGCGCTGACCGCCACTGACGCGGGCACGATCGTGCCCGAGCCGCCCGGTCCGGCGCCCGACCGGGCACCCGACTGGGTGGCCGCGGGCACGCCCGAGCCGTTGCGTTCCCAGTTGGTCGCCACTCTTGGCGCCGACCGGATTCTCACGCGGGCGCTCGACCTCATCCGCTACGCGTCGGACGCGAGCGTGTATCGGCTCATCCCCCAGGCGGTGGCGGTCCCCCGCGACGTGCAGGACATGGGCAGGCTTCTACGGTGCGCCACGGAGCTCGGCGTGCCGGTCACCTTCCGCGCCGGCGGCACCAGCCTCAACGGCCAGAGCCAGACCGACGCGATCCTCGTCGACGTCCGCCGGCACTGGCGCCGGGTGCGCGTGGAGGACGGCGGGGCGCGGGTGCGCGCGCAGCCCGGGGTGGTTCTCGGACACGCCAACCGCCTGCTCGCCCGCCACGGCCGGCGCATCGGACCCGACCCCGCGTCCACCAATATCGCCTGCGTCGGCGGGGTGATCGCCAACAACTCGGGCGGGATGCGCTGCGGCGTGGTCGCCGACTCCTACCGGACGGTGAGCGCCATGACCCTGGTGCTCGCCAACGGCGCGGTGATCGACACCGCCCGCCCGGACGCCGAGGAGCAGTTCGCCGCCGCCGCGCCGGATCTGGCGGCGGGCCTGGAGCAGATCCGCGACCGCATCCGCGCAGACGGCGAGCTGGCCGAGCGCATCGCCCGCAAGTTCCAGATCAAGAACACCACGGGGTATCGCCTGTGCGCGTTCCTGGACGCCGGCACGCCGCTCGAGATCTTCCGCAGGCTGGTCGTCGGCTCCGAGGGGACGCTCGCCTTCGTCGCCGAGGCGGTGTTCGACACCGTCGCACTCGGCCGCCACACCACCCTGGCGCTGGCGAGCTTCACCGACCTGGATGCCGCCGCCGGCGCCGTCGGCGAGCTCGTGGAGGCAGGGGCGACCGCCACCGAGCTGATGGTGGCGCCCACGCTGATCGCGGCTGCCTACAACATGCCCGGCACGCCCGAGGCATGGAAGGAGCTGCCCCCGGCGTCCGCGGCACTGCTCATCGAGTTCCGGGCCGAGACGCCCGAGGAGCTTGACCCGCTGGTCCAGGACGCCGGCGCGATCCTCCGCGCTCATGGAGGGCGCGACCCCGTCGGCGGCGCCGCGGCGCGCTTCTCGCGCACCGCCGAGGACGTCGAGATGCTCTGGCGCGTGCGCGAGGGCATGCAGGGGCTGCTGGCCGCCATGCGCCCGCCGGGGGTCACGATGATCATCGAAGACGTCTGCGTGCCGCCGGCGCGCGTCGCCGAGGCGGCCAAGGATCTTCAGGCGCTGCTGCGCCAGCACGGCTTCCTCCCGGGGTTGGCCGGCCACGCTTCGGCGGGCAACCTGCACTTCATCCTCACCGCCGAGTTCGGCAAGGAGGGCGAGCTCGAGCGCTACGACGCCTTCATCGGAGACCTCGTCGACCTCATCGTCGACAAGTACGACGGCTCGCTCAAGGCCGAGCACGGCACCGGGATCAACATGGCCCCGTTCGTGGAGCGCGAGTGGGGCTCGCAGGCCACCGAGCTGATGTGGGAGATCAAGCGCCTCGCCGATCCCGCCGGCGTGCTCGCTCCCGGCATCGTGCTCAACCGCGACCCCGGGGTGCACCTGCGCAACCTCAAGACGGTGCCCGAGGTGGAGGAGAGCGTCACCAAGTGCATCGAATGCGGCTTCTGCGAGGGGGTCTGCCCATCACAGAACCTGACGACGACACCCCGCCAGCGCATCGTGCTGCGCCGCGAGATGGCACGCCAGCCTCCCGGCTCGCCCGTCCGGGCCGCGTTGAACGAGCAGTACGAGTACGACGGGATCGAGACCTGCGCCGTTGACGGATCCTGCATCACCGCCTGCCCGGTGGCGATCGACACCGGGACGCTGATCAAGGACCTGCGCCGGCGTGAGCACGGCCCTCGCGCCGAGCGTGCGGCCCTGGAGCTGGCGCGTCGCTACGCGCTGGCCGAGCG
>JBAQGP010000332.1:0-2508 GCA_049287845.1 Solirubrobacteraceae bacterium
ATCGTCGACACCGCCCGCCACCCCGGCAGCGCCGCCCGCGCCGCCGCCACGGCGGCGTCCAGATCCGCCGCCCCTGACAACGGCACCCGCGCCAGCGTCTCCCCGGTGGACGGGTTGGTGACGTCGAGCACCTCGCTCGCGGCCAGCGCCGGCGTCCAACGCCCCGCGATGTAGTTATCCAACAGACGAGTGGCAGTGGCAGACATGATCAAAAAGCTCCTACTCAGGTTGCGGGCGGACGGGCCTACTCGTCGTCGTCGATGATTGCGACGGCGCGCACCGGCGCCGCCGTGGTCCCGACCCATTTGATCGGCAGCACGCAGAGCTGAAAGCCATAGGGGCGGCCGATCTGCTCCAGGTTCATGAGGTTCTCCAGGTGCCAGTACTCCTCGTCCCACATCACGCGGTGCGCCTCCCAGAACAGCTTCTGCTCGAACATCGCCCACACCGGCGGGTCGTAGGTGATGGCGTCGACGCCCATGAGGCGGACCCCCTGGCTGATCAACCACCGAGTCGCAGCCGCGCTCATCCCGGGATGGTCGGTGCGGTAGCGCTCCTCGGTGTTATAGGCGCCCGCACCCGTATGGTTGAGGACGATGTCACGCTCCTTGAGCGTGTACTCGATTCGGTCCAGCTGGCCGCGCACGTCGTCCTCGGAGATGACCTCGCCCGACGCCTTGTCGGTGAAGTCCAGCAGGACCCCGTCGGAAATGCAGTACTCGAGCGGGATCGTCTCAGGGCCGCCCGCGTCGGGAACGATGTGCTTGCGGGCGTCCAGATGGGTTCCGACGTGGTCGTTCTGGACGATCAGATAGCTCGCCGTGAGCGACGTGATCCCGAACTCGCTGGTCCCGATGCGGTCGGCGAACTCGGTGTGGCTCTCATACACCGTGATCGCGGGCGGCGGCACGCGCGGGAAGGTGAGCATGTCCATGTGAACGGGCATGGAGAGATCGATGATGCGCCTCACGGCGTCTCCTTCTGTGTCGGGTTGGTCAGTGGTCGCATGCGCTCGGCAACGTCGGCCAGATGGGCACTCATCGCAGCCTCGGCGCCCGCGGCGTCGTGGCGGCGCAGCGCCTCGAGGATGGGCAGGTGACGGTCGGCGAGATCCCCCTTGGGAGACGCGGGGAGCGTGAGCGACAGCAGCGTGCGAGCGTGCGGCAGCAGCTGCTCCCATTGCTGGGTGAGGACCGTGTTGCCGGCCGCGGCGACGATCGTCGAATGAAAGGCGGCATCCGCCGCCGCCTCAGCGGCGGGCGCTCCGTCCCGCGTCGCCTGGCGCATGGCCTCGACGTGCTCGACGAGGTGCTCGAGCGCGGTGTCGTCGATGTGCTGGGCGGCCAACCTGACGGCGAGCTCCTCCAGCGCTGCCCGGACGGGGTAGGCCTCGAGCAGATCGGCGGGCGACACCGACCGGACCGAGCAGCCCCGGAAGGATTCGTGCACCACCAGCCGAAGCTGCTCGAGATCTCGCAGCGCTTCGCGCACCGGAGCCTGGCTGATGCCCAGTTCGTGGGCGATGCGCGTCTCCACCAGCCGGCTTCCGGGCGGGTAGACGCCGGAGACGATCCGCTCCAGCAGGAGGTCGCGCACCTGTTCGCGCAGAATCGTGCGCCCGACCGGCGGCCAGGCGGACCGGGGCTCGCCTGCGGGCAGGAGGTCGCGGGCGCTCATGATTGTGTCCCAGCGATCACTGGCACGCAGTCAGTCCGCCGTCGAGAGTCAGGACCTGACCCGTGATGAAGGAGGCGGCGTCAGTGCACATGAGCAGCGTGGCACCGACGAGGTCATCGGTCTCGGCGATGCGGTGCAGCGGAATGCGCGCCTCGAGGCCGGCACGGAAGGCCTTGTCGGCGAGGAGGCTGGCGACCTGAGGGGTGGCCACGAAGGTGGGGGAGATCGCGTTGACGGTGATGCCGTGCTTCGCCCATTCGGTGGCCTGCTGGCGGGTGAGCGCGTCGAGCGCCCCCTTGGCCGCCACATAGGCCGAGAAGCCGTTGTCAATGCCGAGCTGGCCGCGGACGGAGGAGAAGTGCAGCACCCGCCCCCCGCGGCCGCCCGCGATCATCGCCCGTACTGCTGCCTGGGTGGGCAGAAGCGCCGAGCGGAGGTTGAGGTCGAGGATGCGGTCCCACTCCTCCTCGGGATAGACCTCGGCCGGGTACAGCGCGCTCCCGGCGCCACCGCCGACGGTGTTGACGATGACGTCGACCCGGGAGAATGCAGCGGTCGCCTCGTCGACGAGTCGGTCGGCATCGGCGCGGCGGGTGAGGTCGCCGAGCACGGCGATGGCCGGGATGCCCTCCTCGCCCAGCTCCGCGGCGAGGGCCTGGGTCCGCGCCTCGTCTCGGCCGTGGACGACGATCTGTGCGCCGACGCGGCCGAGGGCCTGGCAGACGCGGCTGCCGATGCCTCCCGTGCCGCCGGTCACAATGGCCACGCGTCCGCCGAGGCGGAAGCGCTGCAGCTCGTCGGTCTTCAGTGTCCCCTCGGTCATCTCACTTC
>JBAQGP010000333.1:0-7683 GCA_049287845.1 Solirubrobacteraceae bacterium
GCGCAGTCGCAGGCAGGCGCTGGTGGCACTGGCACGTCCTCGCCAATGGGTCAAGAACGCGCTCGTCATCGGCGCGCCGGGCGCCGCGGGCGCCCTCGGCTACGACGACGTGCCGGTGCGAGTGCTCGTCACCTGCGCGGCGTTCTGCCTGCTCTCCGCCGGGATCTATGCCCTCAACGACGTCCGGGACCGCCACGAGGATCGCTCCCATCCGCGCAAATGGCGCCGCCCCGTCGCCGCCGGAGAGCTGGCGCCGGAGGAGGCGGTGGCGTATGGACTGGCGTGGATCGCCGGCGGCCTGATCCTGGCCGCGGCGGTGGCACCCGTGGTCGCGCTCGTCGGCCTGGGCTACGTCGCCCTGACGATCAGCTACAGCTGGGTGTGGCGTCACATCCCGATCCTGGACCTCGCCGCTCTGGCCGGCGGCTTCGTCCTGCGCGCGATCGCCGGCGGGGTGGCGGCGCCGGTCGGCCTGTCGCGCTGGTTCGTGCTGGTCGTCACCTGCACCGCCGTGTTCGTGGCTGCCGGTAAGCGTCTGGCCGAGCTGGGGCGCCTGCGGCCTCGCAACCGCCCCGTCCGTCGCGTCCTGCGCCGGTACACCAGGGAAGGACTGCGCCGGGTGCTGGCCCTCGCCGGGGCAGGCGCGTTGTTCGCCTACTGCGTCTGGGCGTTCGAGCTGCCCGATATCGACGGAATCCCCTGGCGCCTGTTGACCGTGGTCCCGTTCGCGGTATGTCTGCTGCGCTACGGGACGGTCGTCCAGAGCGGCGTGGGCGAGGCTCCCGAGGAGATCCTCACCGCCGATCGGACCATCGCGCTCGCCGCCGTGACCTGGCTGCTGTTGTTCATCATGAGTGTCAATGCAGCTGGCTGATCAGACCGCGATCGCCCGCCCGGGCCCTTCGGTGGCGCCGCGCGCCGCCGTGGTCAGTGGGTGGGGCCGCATCGGGCCGGCCGCGGTGTCGTCCGTGCGGCCCGGTGATGTAAGGGCGGCGCGTGACGCCATGTCCAAGCTGTCCGCGGCCGAGGGCGGGTGGGGCCGCGGGGCCATCGCGCGCGGCATGGGTCGTAGCTACGGGGACGCGGCGCAGCGTCACGGGGGTGTCGTGATCGACACGACGGCTCTCACCGCATTCGAGCTCGATGCGGAGCACGGGTGTGTCCGCGCGCAGGCGGGCGTGACGCTGGGCCGGTTGCTCGCCGTCCTGGAGCCGGCCGGGTGGGTCCTTCCCGTCGTGCCCGGTACGCAGCATGTCAGCATTGGCGGGGCGATCGCGGCAGACATCCACGGCAAGAATCACACGGCCGCTGGGACCTTCGGGGCGCACGTCGAGGCTGTGGTCCTGTTGACCGCCGACGGCGAGCTGCGTGAGCTCACGGCGGACCATGAGGCCGACCTCCTGCGTGCAACCGTCGGCGGCATGGGGCTGACCGGTGTGATCGTGTCGGCCGCGATCAGGCTGAAGCCGCTTGCGGGCCCGTTGCTGTCGGTGGACACCGACCGCGTGATGTCGCTGGAGGCCGCTCTGGCCCTGCTCGACGCTCCCGGCGGCGAGTACCGCGTCGCGTGGCTTGACCTGCTGTGTCAGAGCGCGGCACGCGGGATCGTCACGCGTGCCGCTCACCTCGCCGCGGATCCGCGCCCGGGAGGCGGACCCGCGTCGACCACGGTCGAGGCGCGGCTCGGAGTTCCTGACCGCTGCCCCGACGGGCTGCTGCGCCCCGGCGTGGTGCGCGCCTACAACGCGTACCGGTTTCGCCGCACCCCACGGCGCCAGACCGCGACACCTGAGCCCTACGGCGTCCACATGTTTCCCCTGGATCGGCTGGATGCCTGGCCGCGCGTGTACGGGTCCTCGGGCTTGGTGCAGTACCAGTTCGTCGTTCCCAAGGGCCGCGAGGACGTCCTGCTCCGTGTCATCGGCCGGTTGCGCGGCTCGGCCGTCCCCTGTTACCTGGCGGTCCTCAAGGACTTCGGCCCGGCCGCGGAGGCGCTGCTGTCCTTCCCGCTGGCAGGCTGGACGCTCGCGCTTGACATGCCGGGCGACGCTCCCGGGCTCACCGCCATGCTCGACACGTTTGACGAATGGGTGGCCGAGGCCGGCGGGCGCGTCTATCTGGCCAAGGATGGGCGGATGCGCCCGGACGCGCTCGCTGCGATGTACCCGCGCGTCGGGGAGTGGCGCGCCATCCGCGACCGCATCGACCCCGACGGCGTCTGGTCCTCGGACCTCGGCGTACGCACCGGCCTGGTGGACGGCCGACGGTGACAAGCGATCCCCCGGCCGCCGACACGTCCGTGGCCCCCGTGCCGGCGGGCGGGCGGCGGGTCCTGTTGGTCGGCGGCAGCTCCGACATCGGCCTGGCCATCGTGCGCCGGCTCGCTGCCGGGGGTCCTGTCGCTGCCTGTCTGCTCGGCCGCGATCGCCCGCGTCTGCAGGCCGCGCAGCGGCGGCTCCACGAGGAGGATGGCGTGACCCCCCTGGGCCTCGTCGTGGCTGACGCGGACGAGTGCGAATCCCACGAGGACGCAGTCGCTTCGGCCTTCGCGAGCGCGGGCGGGTTCGACGTGGTCGTCATCGCCGTGGGACGCCTGGGTGGACAGGCTGGGCTCGATGCCGATCCGCACGAGAGCGTGGAGGTCATGCGCGTCACCTTCGTCGCCGCCGGCTCGCTGATGTTGCACTGCCTGCGACGGCTGCGCGGTCAGGGCGGGGGGACGTTGATCGTGCTGTCCTCCGTCGCGGCGGAGCGGCCACGCGCGGCCAATCCCGTCTACGGTGCCGCCAAGGCGGGCCTGGACGCGCTGGCGCAGGGCTTGGCCGACGCCGCGGTCGGCACCGGTGTGCGGGTGCTCGTCGTCCGCCCCGGGTTCGTGCGCACGCGGATGACGGCTGGCCTCCCTGAAGCTCCGATGGCGGTGGCGCCTGAGCAGGTGGCCGATGCGACGGTCAGAGCCCTGGCCGGAGCTGCGCACACCGTCTGGGTTCCAGGCCGGCTTCGCTACGTCTTTGCCGTCGTGCGCCATCTGCCTCGCTCCCTGTTCCGTAAGCTCGCCCTATGAAGGACCATCCCCTGCGAACCGACGCGCTCATCGCTGCGGCGATCGCCGCCGTCGTGCTCATCATCACGCCCGGACTCATCGTCGCGGCGATGGTGGGCCTCGTCGCGCTTGCCCTGTTGGCGGTCACGGCGGCGGCGGAGCGCCGGCGGTCCCAGTCCAGGGCGCGGTCACGGGCAGCGCGGTCACGTCGCGAGGTCCGTGACCAGCCCCATCCCATTCAGCGGATGCCCGAGCGGACGCGCGCTCGGCAGCGGGCGCGATGACACGGCGCTGTTAGCCGGCCACCGACATTCGCGGGCGCGTCCGTCAGTGGAAATGGTGGTGGTGAAACAGCGTGTGCGCACCCGTCCAGGCGCCGAAGTCCGGGAGGAGGATCGCCGCCAGCACCAGCCCGAGCGCCACCGCCGTCCCCACCGACAGCCAGCGGCCGCCGGTCCCGGGAATGGGTCCGCTGACCGGTGGTTCGGCGGCTCCGCCGAAACCGGGGACGAGCGAGCGCAACTGGTTGAGCTCGGCCCGGGTCTGGCGCGAGACCCGGTTGAAGCGCACGAGCTCCGGCAGGTGCCCGGCGATGTGCACCGCGGTGACCGCGACCCAGCAGATGAAGCTCACCTTGTGCGCCAGCACCAGCGTCCCGCGGCTCGAAGGGCCGATCAGCAGGAGGGCGACGCCGGTGGCGAAGACAATCGCCGTCAGCCCGACGATCGCCGGGCCGAGGATCCGGAGCGCCGCGGGCGGCGGGCCCTTGCGACCATACGCGGGATCGGCGGTGTAGTACCGGATGAACCGGTAGCCGGTGCTGGCCACCTTGAGGATGACGGGACCGATGAGCGCCAGTCCCAGGAACAGGTGCCACCACAGCAGCCGGCCGATGAAGACGATGGTCACGCCCAGAGCCGCCAGCAGAACGATCAGCAACGCCCCGGTCACCACGGTCAGTCGCTCGTTGCCCTCTGTGCCCCCTGCCATCAATCCGGCGCGATGGTCCGCGCCGACCGCCGGGCGATCCGAGAGCGACGGGGCGTCCGGACGCTCGCGGCGAGGTTGGACCTGGCTACCCATCGCGCCGGAGTCTGGGTGGATGGGCTAAGAAGCCACTAACCCGTCGATGAGAACCCTCTTGCCGCTGGGGCGCGTCGGACGTCGACTGACGCCACTCAGAAGTGAGCGTGACGCCGCAGTGAGATCGTCCGCTTCGACGATCGAGTAGCCGCTCAGGCTCCGAGGCCCTGGCCGCCGACGCCGGGCACCTCGACGCGGAGCGTCTCGATCCGCCCGTCGGTGGCCGCGCGCCGGTCCGCCGGCTCGAAGTCGGGCGCGGTGGCGACGAACAGCGTCCGCCGGTCACTGCCTCCGAGCATGCAGGCGAACGCCATCTGGCCGACGGGATGGCGCTCGAGATCGCCATCCGGGCTGACTCTCACGACGGCCCGGTCGTACACCGAGCTGACCCAGACGTGGTCCTCGGCGTCGATGCAGATGCCGTCGGGGACGATCTCGCCGAGCGAGAGGGACGATTCGCGCCGCAGGCTCCCATCATCCTCGATGACGAACGTGGTCAGCGCCTTCGCGAAGGTCTCGGCGAGGACGAGCTTCCCGTCTGAGCGCTTCACGATCCCGTTGGGGAAGACGACATCGTCGGCCTGCATCGTGACGCTGCCGTCGGTGTCGACCACGGCGAGCTGGGTGGGGCGGGGATCCTCGCCGAACAGGTCGTAGCCGAAGTTGCCGGCGTACACGCGGCCGTTGCCGTCGACGAGGATGTCGTTCAGCCACCCCGGCACGATGCCGTCCAGATCGGCATAGGGGCGGTTGCCGAACTCGCCCACCTGCAGGATGCGCCGGTCCTCGCTCGCCACCGCGAGCATCCGCCCATCCGGGAGCCAGCCGATCCCGCCCGGGTGAAAGACCTCGGCCACCGTGCGCAGTTCGCCGCTCTCGGGATCGAAGGCGTGGATCGAGTCGCCGTACATGTCCGAGAAGAACAGACGATCCTCATGCCATCTCAGGCATTCGGGGAAATGCAGTCCCTCGACCGCGATCAACGTTCCCGGATCGGTTCCGTACTGGCTCATGGACGTTCCTCTCTGGTCATGGCTCCACGCGCGCCGCGCCACGGTTGCGCGTCGCGACGCCGGTCATCCTCGTGCGCAGATCGGGCGCATCGCCGCAGACGACGAGCAGCAGCAGGCACCCGAACACGATCTGCGTCGTTGACGTGGACAGCGCCGTGATCGTGAACAGCTGCTCGAGCAGCGCCACGCCAAGGGTGCCGAGCAACAGTCCCCACACCGTGCCGCGGCCGCCGCTCAGCGACAGCCCACCGAGGACGGCGCCGGCCACGCCGAGGATGAGGGGCTGCAGACCCGGATCAAGCGAGGCGCTGGCGTTGGAGTACGCGAGCAGAGCGCCAGCGAGCCCGGCGAGTGCCGCCGAGCAGGTGAACAGCACCGTCACCCGCCGCTCGACCGCCACCCCCGACACGCGGCCGGCGCGCCGGTCACTGCCGATGGCTCTGATCTCGGGACCCAGTCGCGTCGCTCCCAGCAGCGCGAGCGCGAACCCGAACGCTCCGAGCGTGATCAGGCTGCGGGGCGAGAACCAGGTGAGGATCGCCCGGTCCACCCACACCGAGGCGCCGATGTTCCCGTACGTGAGCGTGTTGTTCGACGCGATGACGTTCGTGAGGCCGATCAGGGCGATGTAGGTGCCGATCGTCACCGGCAGCGATGGCAGCCGGAGTCGCCCGATGGCGAGCCCCTGGAGCAGGCCGAGGAATCCGCATGCCGCGACCGCCGCGATGACGCCGAGCAAGCCCGAATGTTCTCCCGCGCGCACCGCCAGCACTCCGCCGAGCGCCTGCATGCCAAGCACCGACACGTCGAACTCGCCGGCGATCAGGGTCAGCCCGAGCGCCAGCGCGACGAGCCCGAGCGGAGCGAATGCCTGCAGCGTGTTGTAGTAGGCACCGCTGCTCAATTGCTGCCCGTCGAGCCCAGGCACGACGAGGAAGGCGACCAGGATGGCGGCGAATGAGGCGAGCGGCACGACGTGATCGGTCCGCAGCCCACCGCGCCGGACTTTCAACCGGCTCATTTGTCCCGCCCGCTCAGGCGCATCTGGGTGACGACGACCACGGCGGCGACGAGGACCCCCTTGAGCAGGATCTGCACGCCGGTGTCAAATCCGCGCAGAAGGAGCACATCGGAGATCGCGGCGATCGCCAGCGCGCCCCACAGCGTCCGCAGCACCGAGCCGCGACCGCCGGCGATCGAGGTGCCGCCGACGAGCACCGCGGCGATCGCATCGAACGTGAGCGTGCCTTCGAGGTAGGTTGACGCGCCGGTGTTGAACGCGCCGAGGAATGCCCCGCCGATCGCGATCGACGCGCCGGCAAGGGCGAATGCTGCGGTGACGACCCGCGCGATCGGGATCCCGGCCGCTTTGGCCGCTGCACGGTTCTCGCCGACGAGGACGATCTGCCGTCCGAGCACGGTGCGCCGCAGCACGTACTGGAGGACGAGCGCCAGCGCGACCATGACGTACACGGCCACCGGGATCCCGGCGGGCGTGGAGTTCAGTGAGCCGAACCCGCCGCCGGCCGGCTGGACGATCTTCCCCCCGTGCACGCCCTGGGCAAAGCCATCGATGAGGAAGCTCGCACCAATCGTCAGGATCACGGGATTGCTGTTCCAGGCGCCGATCAGCGCGCCCTGGGCGGCGGTGATGACCGCGCCGACCACGACCGCCAGCACGAGCGCCGGGACGAGGCCGAGGCCGAGCGCCGACAGGAACACCATCGCCGCGACGACGGCGGTGGGAGCGACGGCGAGGGACGTGAGGGCACCGACCAGGGTGATGAAGGTGAGGCCCAGGGCCATGATGCCGACGAGCGACGCCGAGCTGAATATCGCCTTGGTGTTGTCCCAGGTGAGGAACCGGTGGGTCGTCACGGCGAGCACCAGCACAGCCGCGAGCGCCAGGACCCCGATCGCAGCAAGAAGCTGCTGCGAGCGGCGTGCCGGGCGCACCAGCGGAGGGCGGCGGGCGGTGATCGCGACGGCCCGCATCAGGCGGGCTCCGGCATCGCGGCGAGATCCGCATCGGTCCGGTGGGTGAGGTCGGCCAGCATCGCCTGTCGCGAGACACCCTCCGGGTAGACGCCGACGATGCGGCCGGCGCGCATGGTGATCACGGTCATCGCCAGCTCGAGCAGCTCCTCGAGGTCGCTGGTGGCGAAGATGACCACCAGCCCGTCCTGCGCGGCTGACACGAGCAGGCGGTGGATCGCGGCGCGGCCACCGATGTCCACGCCGCGCGTCGGCTCGTCGACGAGGAGCACGGTGACGTCGGAGCCGAGCAGATATCGCCCGACCAGAGTCTTCTGCTGGTTCCCGCCTGACAGGAGCCCGACCGGGTTCTCGAGACGGCTGGTGTCGACGCCCGCCTCGCCGGCGAGCCGGATCGCGCGCTCGCGCTCCCGGCGCGGCGAGAGAAGCCCGCGACGCGAGACGCTGCCAAGTTGGGTGGCGGTGAGGTTCTCACCGACGCTGCGGCCGAGAAACAGGCCCTCGGCCTTGCGGTCGTTGGTGACAAAGGCGACGCCCTGGCGCCGAACC
>JBAQGP010000334.1:0-2876 GCA_049287845.1 Solirubrobacteraceae bacterium
ATCGCCAGCCACGTCCGGCGCAGCCTCGCGCTCGTCTGAGCCCGGAGCCACTGATCCTGCGGCGAGAAACCACCTCAGGATCGTCGTTTCCGGGCTACGTGCCGACGAGCTCCATCTCCCTCGTCTCGGACGACTCCAACGAAGTCGCCAGCATCCGGCGCTGACGGTCAGTCAGAGTCCCTACCGCCTTCGTCTCGACAATGTGGCTTCGGGAGAGGAACTTCCGGCACCTCGTATTGCCCCAGCGCCGCTGGCTGATCAGGAGATCCCCGATCGGCCAGCTGGACGCAGCGTCAGGACACTGGAGAATGACTTCCGCGGCGGAGACCTCTCCGAGCGCAATGCTTCGCTTCAGCGCTGCGCGAGCGAGCCGGATCTCATTGGCTCGCTCGAGCGCACGCAGGCGCTGTGGCTCGGGGGGCTTCAGTGCGGTCGACGCCATGTAGTGCTCTCACTTCCCAACGTTCGGTCCGCCGCAGCGGACGTTGACGATTAACGGCAGCCCTCTGACATCAGGCGTCAGCAAGCTGCCGGCCCTGCGTTGACCTGGAGCCGAAGCCTCGGCTCGAATGCTCCGTGATGGCCTCTCCGGGATGGGTTTTGCCCGCCGCCGGCCTCCGCGCCGCGCGGCTGACCATCACCTTGCGACGCTTGGGAAGCTAGAACAAACGGCTCGGTCACAGCAATGTCACACGGCAATGACATGCGCTTAGAGCGCCTTTTTTCTGTCACCCGGTGTCTTGTGCAGGAACGGACAAGTCCGACGCGGCTCATTCGCCGCCGGGGAGCGCCCCATGCTCGGACTCGAAGTCGCGCTTGACCCTGGCGAAGGCACCGAGCGCCCGGTCAAGGGTCTCTCGGCCATGGGTCGCCATGACACTGGTGCGCAGCAGGGCACCCGACAGCGGGACCGCCGGATGGATCATCACGTTGACGAATACGCCGGCCTCATAGAGGGCCTTCCACAGGAAGACGGCCTTCCAGTCGTCGCCCACCAGGACCGGGACCACCGGGGTGATCACCTCGGTCCCGTCGGTCAGCCGGGTGGGCGGGACCACGTGGAAGCCCAGCTCCGTGAGCCCGCGGTGCAGGTAGGCCGCGTTGTCCAGGACCCGGGCGAACAGTGCCGGACCCTCGTCCGAGCGGCAGATGCGCACGGCGGCCAGCGCCGCCCCCAACGCCGCCGGGACCGCGGAGGCGGTGAAGATGAACGACCGGGCCTGGATGCGCAGGAACTCGACCACGTCCGCCGGCCCGGCGATGACGCCGCCGCAGGAGGCCAGTGACTTGGAGAAGGTCGCCATCCGCAGGTCCACCCGGTCCTCGACGCCGAGTAGCTCGGATGCGCCGGCGCCGCGGGCGCCCAGGACGCCGAGCCCGTGGGCCTCGTCCACCATCAGCCGGGCGCCGTAGCGCGCGCAGAGGTCGCAGATCTCGGGCAGTGGCGCAACGTCGCCCTCGGTGGAGAAGACCCCGTCGACGACGACGAGGATGCCGCCGCCGTCCTCGACGGCCCGTTCCAGGCGGCGCTCGAGCTGGTCGAGCCGGTTGTGGCGGAACGCGCGCAGCTTGGCGCGCGATATGGTCACCCCGTCGAGGATCGAGGCGTGGTCGCCGGAGTCGGCGACGACGGTGTCGCTCGGACCCAGGATCGTGCCCAGCGCGCCCACGTTGGCCTGGTGGCCGGTGGTGAAGACGAGCGCGGCGTCGGTGCCCAGCCACTCGGCCAGCTCACGCTCGAGCTCGAGGTGCAGGTCGAGCGTCCCGTTGAGGAACCGCGATCCTGTGATGCCGGTCCCGTAGCGCTCCAGGGCATCGCGCGCGCCCTGCTTGACGCGCTCGTCGCCAGTCAGCCCCAGGTAGTTGTTGGAGCCGAGCATGATCCGGCTGCGGCCCTCCATCGCCACCACCGGCAGCGTGGGTCCCTCCAGGGTGTGGAAGTAGGGCAGGGCGTCCAGCTCACGGGCCGCCTTGAGCTGAGCGATGCGCTCGTGCTCACGGGCCTTGGCGAAGACGTCTATCGATGTCGACATCTGACCAAGGTAATCGTAACCGCCGGTCGTCGCGGCTTTGAACCTGACCGCGTACGCTGTCACCATATGCCGCCGATGTCTCGCCACGAGTCCCCTGACAACGGGTCCGCGCGGATCGTCGACGCCGAAGTCGTGGAGGACCTGGAGCAGCCGGTCGCCACCGAGGACACGGTCGAGGGCGTGCCCGTGCTCGCCGAGGTGCGCGCCATCGCCCCGCAGGCTCCGGTCTCGCTCCCCGCCGTCCAGGCTGCCGCCGTCGCCGCCACCGGGTTCGTCGCCGGGGCCGCCGCCCTGGTGCTGGTGCGCCGCCACACCGCGCGCAAGCTCGCCCGCAGCCGTCAGCCGCGCCGGGCGCTGGATGCGCTGCCGATCGTCGGCTCGCGCAGCTTCCTGGTCGACGTTCACCTCATCGGCCGGCGTCCCGAACCCGGGGAGTGACCGGCCGGACGGCCTCGGGCGCGTACGCCGTCGAGGTCCGCCGGGAGGTTCGGCCCGCCTGGACGTTCCGGCTCTCGCGTCGTGTCGGGCTTGACCGGGTGGCGCGGGTCCGCGGCGGTGTGCTGCACCGCCTTCTGCACCGCGGACCGGACCCGGTGGTGATCCGCGTCGCCCAGATCAGCGCCGACCGGGTCCTGTTCGGTGCACAGGCTCACTCGCGTGACGTAGCCGAGTGGGGGATCGAGCGCATGCGCGCCGCCCTGGGGATCGACCAGGACCTGCGCCCGTTCTACGACCGCTTCCGGTTCGATCCGCTCATCGGCGCCGCGGTCCGGTGCCACCCGGGCCTGCGCGCCCACGGCCGGGCGGACGCGTTCGAGGCGCTGGCCTGGGCGGTGTGCGAGC
>JBAQGP010000335.1:0-1754 GCA_049287845.1 Solirubrobacteraceae bacterium
GCGCCACGCCGGCGTCGCGCCGCCAGCACGGCAAGCTCGTGCGCCGCCCAGCCATAGCCCACCGCGCCGCAGATGTTCACCAGCGCTGACCCCAGCACCAGGTAGCGGTTGTTGCCCGAGAACCCGACCTGGGTCATGACCGCGATGACCACGAACCACGCCAGGCCGCCGAGGCCCATGAGGGCGGCCGTCAGCCGGGCCTGGCTGCGCTCGATGCGCAGGGCGGCGAGGCCGGCGCGCCGATAGGTCGTCCACAGGATTGCGGACACCGCGGCGAAGAGCAGGGCGGCGACCACCTTGACCCGCAGCAGCATCGTGGGCCACGCGGCCCGCTCGAGCTCGGCCAGGAACGGGTTCGAGGCGAAGGCCAGGCTGTTGGAGCGCGGATGCGTCGCCCGGTTCACGCTGCAGCTGAACGATCCGCAGCCGAGGTACACCGGCAAGAACCACACGATCGGCGTGACCACGAACAGCGCGGCCACGAGCAGGCGAGCGCCGGGGTCCCTCCAGAACAGCCACAGGCCGTACGGCCCCCAGAAGAGCCAGATCTCGGGCCGGTCCAGCGCCACCAGGAAGCCCACGACGAACGCCTGGCGTCGCTTGCCGTCGAGGTGACGGTCGATGCTGATCAGCAGCAGCGCGGTGGCGAGCCCCTCGGAGTAGCCCAGCGCGTTGGAGGAGACGAAGCCGCCCGAGGCCGACAGGGCCAGGGCGACGGCTCCGATGAGCCCTGCCAGCAACGCGGGCGCGACGGTCGTCAGCCGGTCCATACCGGCCTCGACTTCGCCGAAGAGGCCGCCCACCCGCACGGTGAGCCGGTACGCCAGCCGGAACACCATCACCACCGCGGCCAGCGCACCAGCACGGGCCACCACCAGCCAGAGGTCCGGCGCGGCCTTGCCGAAGAGCGCGAACGGGATCGTGAAGATCATCGGCAGCGGCTTCCAAGAGGTACCGCCGCTGGTGATGGTGAGGTGGCCGTGGATGATCTGGCGACTCCACACCAGCCAGGACCACGGGTCATAGCTCGGCGTGGAGGGGATGAGCAGGGACAGCGCTCCGACGGTGAGCGTGACGATGACCAGCCCCACGTAGAAGTTGCGGCTCGGCAGGAGCGACGAGATCGCCCACGGAGCCGCGCGCGTGTGCTCCGTCCCCGCACCCGCCCCGGGCGCGCTGGCCGGGAAGTCAGTCGTCGAGGCGAATGCCGCCCTGGCCACGGGGGAGCGCGCCATCAGCCCGAGACCCCCTTGGCCACGCAGTTCTCGACGACTGTCATCAGGCCGTCCGAGGACTGGTTGGGATACACCAGAGCCGAGCCGATCACCTCGGCGCCCTGGGCCTCGCCCTGGATCTGCACGCCCTGGGCGTCGCCCGGTGTCGGCTCGAAGATCACCGTGGGTCCCGAGGGCGCGGTGCCCACCTGGAAGCTGGGCAGACGCTGGCCGGCGACCGCGAGCCACTCGTTGCGGTATGCGATGTGGGCCTGCTGGAGGCAGGCGGTGTGCTTGGCGCGTGCGTCGTCGAGACCCTTGTGACCGTTGGCGATCGCCTTGGGCGTGCCGGCCTCCGGCTTGGAGGGAATCCCGCACGCTGACAGCGAAAGTGCGGACAGCGCGACGGCCGCCGCCAGCTTCGCAGAGGACATGGGCCAAGAGGGTAGTGGATGATTCGGCTCTCGTGATCGCGTTCGCGGCTCTCACCGGACCGTTGCCCAAGGCCGGCGTCGTCGTCGTCGCGCTGCTGGCGGCGGC
>JBAQGP010000336.1:0-1587 GCA_049287845.1 Solirubrobacteraceae bacterium
CCTCCGGCGGGGGCGCCGACGCGGCCCGGATCGCCGCGCTCGTGCGCGGCCGTCTGGACGAGCCTCCGCCCTCCGGACTGACCTGAATCGTCTGCGACCGTGAACGGGTCAGAGCAGACATGACCGATACCACTCACATCCAGAACCAGACGGACGCGACCGCCGCGGAGAAGACCGACCGCGAGTGGCGCGAGCAGCTCACCCCCGAGCAGTACGAGGTGCTGCGTCACAAGTCGACCGAGCGCCCCTTCACGGGGGAGTATGTCGACGAGAGGCGTGACGGCACCTATCGCTGTGCCGGGTGCGGCGCCGAGCTCTTCTCCTCGGACACCAAGTTCGAGTCCGGCACCGGCTGGCCAAGCTTCACCGAGCCCGCCAATCGCACCAACGTCAAGCTCCACGCCGACTACAGCTACGGCATGCATCGCATCGAGGTGACGTGCGCCGCCTGCGGCGGGCACCTGGGTCACGTCTTCTCCGACGGCCCGGGCGCGACCGGCGAGCGCTACTGCATCAACTCCTGCTCGCTCTCGCTGGACCAGGGGTAGCGACGTCGATCGGCGGGCGTCACGTTCGCGTGGCGCCCACCGGCGTGCGCGCCGGGCGGTATAACCGCCCCCGTGACCGGCGCCCCGTCAGAGCAGGGCCTGATCCGCAGGGCGCGCGCCGGTGACCAGGAGGCGTTCGCCGAGCTGGTCATGACCCACGCCGAGCGCGTCTACGGGGCGCTGCGGCGGTTTGGCCTGAACGCCGGCGACGCCGACGAGGTGGCCCAGGAGGTGTTCCTACGCGCCTGGCGCGGCCTGGGGCGATTCGAGGAGCGGGCCCAGTTCTCCACATGGCTGTACCGGATCGCCTTCAACGAGGCTCAACGCCGGCTCGCGCGCCGAACGCTCCGGCGCGCTCAGCCCACAACCGAGGGCGACGCGGCCGATCCGGTGGCGGCGCTCCCCGAGCCGATGGAGTCCGGGCCCGAGGCCAGGGCGCTGGCCGGCGAGTTCGACCGCAAGCTCGACGCGGCCCTGGACGAGTTGCCTCCCGAGTGGCGCGCCGCCGTTGTCCTGCGCGACATCGAGGGCCTCTCCACGCGCGACGCCGCCGAGGTGATCGGCGTGGGCGAGGCGGCGTTCAAGAGCCGTCTGCACCGAGGGCGCATGCAGCTGCGCGCCCTCCTCGAGCCGTACCTGGGGCTCGAGGAGGGCTGACGCGTCAGCGCAGCGTCGTCGCGCAGACGGCGCCGCCGTGCTTCTCGAAGTAGCGCTGGTGATAGTCCTCGGCGTCGTAGAACTCGGTCGCCGGAACGATCTCGGTGACGATCTCCTTGCTCAGGCTCGCCTGGCGCTGGTCGCGCGAGGCGATCGCCCGGCGCTCCTGCTCCGGGGTGTGGACGAAGACGGCCGAGCGGTACTGGCTGCCGAAGTCCCAGCCCTGCCGGTTGCGCGTGGTGGGGTCGTGGACGGCCCAGAACGTGGTCAGCAGCTCGTCATGGCTCACGGTCGCCGGGTCAAACCACACCTCGACCGCCTCGGCGTGGCCGGTGGTGCCGGAGCAGACCTGCTCATAGGAGGGGTCGGCGACGGTACCGCC
>JBAQGP010000337.1:0-3814 GCA_049287845.1 Solirubrobacteraceae bacterium
CCTCGCGCAGCCGCCGGGGCCCGGGGATGCCGTGGACCGCCTCGTCGTTGACGCTGATGCACGTGGCGCCGGGGAAGCCGTAGGTGAGCTGGGGCGCGGAGCGTGCCCCGGTGCGGCGGAAGATCCGCGCGGCGATGGTGTCGAGGTCTCCGGTGGTGAGGCCCGGCCGGACAGCTCGCCGCATCGCGCGCAGCGTCTCGGCCACGACGCGGCCACTGGCGCGGAGGGCCTCGAGTTCCTCGGGCGTCTCGATCGACACGACGACAGCGTAACCGGGAGCCGCGGCGGATCGGTAGCGTCTCAGTCACGCATGGTGAGCGAAGTCGCCATCCGAGGCGAGATGATCCGTCTGGGCCAGCTGCTCAAGGTCGCCGGGGTGATCGACAGCGGCGCGGAGGTCAAGATGTTTCTGGCCGCGCAGGCCGTTCTGGTCAACGGCGAGCGCGAGGATCGCCGCGGTCGCCAGCTGCACCTCGGCGACGTCGTGACCGTCGGCGACGATGAGCTCCGCATCACCGGGGGATGACCGCGCGCCAGGGACTCATCAGGCGCTGGTCGCCAAACTGGACACATCCGATGAGACTGGTCAGAATCGCGTGCGGTAGCCAAGCACTCGATTGCGGACCTGTATGGCGGAAGGCGACATGAGTAGACCGAACAAGAACCTGGTCCTGGCGGCGATGGTCTTCGCCGTCGCGATGACGTTCATCGATCAGACGATCGTCGCCATCGCCATCCCCAACATCGAGAAGCAGCTCTCGCTCTCGCAGACCTCGTCGCAGTGGGTCATCAACGGCTATCTGCTGTCGCTGTCGGCGCTGTTCGCCTTCGGTGGCAAGCTCGGCGACGTGCTGGGCAGGCGGCGGATGGTCGTCATCGGGGTGATCGGGTTCGCCATCGCATCGGCCGCCTGCGGCTTTACGCCGAAGGGCAGCGTGGCGGCGACGTGGATCATCGGCTTCCGCATCATCCAGGGAGCGACCGCCGCGGTCATGTTCCCCGCGGCGGTGGCCATCGTGGTCGCCTCGTTCCCGCTGCGCGAGCGCGGCCGGGCGATGGCGATCTTCTTCGGGATCTCGGGCGGCCTGACCGCGATCGGCCCGATCGCCGGCGGCTTCCTCACCCAATGGACGTGGCGGTCGATCTTCTGGATCAACGTCCCGGTGGCGCTGATCGCGCTCTATCTGATCTGGCGGTCGCAGCCTGACGACGAGCGGCACCCGGCCCCGCTGGACTACCGCGGCACCGTGCTCATCACCGGCGCGATGGGGCTGCTGGTGCTCGGGCTCCAGCAGTCGTCGAGCTGGGGGTGGAGCAGCGTCAGCACGTGGGCCTGCATCGTGATCGGGGTCCTGCTCATGCTCGCCTTCATCAGAGAGCAGCTGAGCAACCCCGAGCCGCTCCTGCGCCTCCAGATCTTCCGCGATCGGGCGTTCGCCGTCGAGACCACGGCGCTCGGCCTCATGTCAGCCGTGTTCATCCCGTTCTTCTTCTTCGCCAGCGTGTACTCGCAGGTCTCGCTGGGCGAGACCGCGTCCAATGCCGGCCTTTACATCCTCTATTTCTTCATCGGCTTCGTCATCGCCGCTCAGCTCGGCGGGCGCATCCTGGACCGTCGTGGCGCACGGCCCGCCGTGGTCGGGGGCAGCGCGCTCAGCGCGGTGGGCTTCTACCTGCTGGCTCACCACCTCACGCACCTGTCGCTGAGCGGGCAGCGGCCGTACATCATCCTCGCGGGGGCCGGCATGGGGCTGATGCTGGGCACGGCCAGCACCGACGCGGTCAACCGGGCGCCGGCCACCAGCTACAGCGAGGTGACCGGCATCACCCAGACCGCCCGAAACTTCGGCGCCACGCTGGGCCTGGCGATCATGGGAGCCGTCCTCATCAGCCGCAACGACATCAACGTCACCGGAGCGCTGACCAAGGCCGGGGTGCCCCGCGGCGTGGCGCACCGGGTGGCCAGCTCGTTCGGCACATCGCCCAGCGGGAGTGGGGGCAACGGGCGGCCGCACGCGATCGTTCACGACGTCCAACTCGCCTTCGCGCACTCGACGCAGACGGTCTTCTACATCATGGCCGGCATCATGGCGGCCACGTTTATCGTCACGGCACGATGGTTGCCGCGGGGTCGGGTGGCCGCCGCCGAGGACCAGCCGGAGGTCGCCAGCGTCGATCCCGGTTTCTCCGAGGTGAGCTGATGGTGACGAGCCGCAACGCGGCGCGGTCCGGGCTGCGAATCAACCCGGCCGCGCATCCCTGATCGAAGCTGCTCAGCGCTCGGCGGCGATGCACGGCGGCGACGACGAGTGCGCGTTTGATGAACGTGTGCATGGATCCTGCTCGGGTCTGAGCGCCTGGTATCAGGCGTAGAAGAATGGGTCGAGCACCCTGACCTCGGTGATCTGATCGAGGGGCTGGCCGTTGCGTGTGGCCGCCTTGCGGATCGCCTCGGGCGTGGGGCCATCGTAGATGCAGAAGGTGGTGCGCTTGTCGGCGCCGACATACGAGTCCACCCAGTTGACACCGTCCTCGGCGTTACGTTCCCCTACGACGCGGCCCCTATGTTGGGCGGTCCCCGCCCTGTGTTCGTGGGGGTGGCGGGAGGAGGACCGGCACTCGCCGCAGAGCCGGCGCTGGCACTCGCCGGCCCCGGCCGCCTCGGCGCTCTGGTCGACATCGGCCACGGGTGGGGGACGGTGACGCCGATGTGCGGCACCGACCTCCTCAGCCTGCTGCTGTGGCCGGGCTCGCTCCGGACCAGCAGGCCCGAAGCGGGCGACCGGCGACTGCCTACTCGGGGTCGTACTTGAACGAGATTCCCAGACGGACCCGGTAGTTGAGGACGGCTCCGTCCTGGATGGTGAGGTCCTGCCGCACGACCTCCGCCACGCGCAGCTCCCGCACGCTCTTGGCGGCGGTCTCGACGGCGACTCGCGCCGCGGCCTCCCAGGACTCGCTGCTTACGCCCACCACCTCGGTGACGCGATAGACACTTTCCGCCATGACGTACCTCCCTCGGACGATGGAGCAGGAGGGGCGAGTCTTACACGTCTGGCCGCGCCGTGCCCGAGCGGCGGCCGTACTCCGGCGCGCGATCAGCCGCGGCGTCGCGCCCAGGGACCGACGCCGCCGCGGTCGACCGCGATGTGGGTCGGCCCACCAGACATCAGGAGTGACGTGACACTCTTGAAGATACACTGAGCGGTTCGCGGTCTGTCAGCAACGAGGGGTGACCAGGACGGTGAAGGTGTAGCGGCCACCATCCCGCTGTAGGCTCGCTTGGTGGCCGGCGCCGACGCCCGATCCGCGCTCACGCGCCAGCTCATCCTGTTCTCGCTGCACGGCGAGCACTACGGGCTCCCCATCGCCAGTGTGCGGGAGATCATCCGCTACACACCGCCTCGGGTGACCGCGACGGCCCGAGGGCTCATCCAGGGTCTGATCAACCTGCGCGGACGTCTGCTGCCGGTGGTCGATCTCTCCGGGCGGCTCGGCCAGGTGCTCCAGGTCTCCGAGGCCACCCGGATCCTGGTCGTCGAGGTCAGCACCGGCGTGCTGGGCCTGATCGTCGACACGGTCGACGGAGTGGCCCAGGTCGCCGTGGACCGAATCGAGCCGATCCCGGGCGCCGCCGCCGACGATGCGCTGGGCCAGGAGATCGCCGCGATCGATGACCGGCTCGTGATGCTCATCGATCCCGAGCGAGCCCTGGGACGCGTGCTCTCGGGCGAGGCCGCACGGCCCGACTGCGATGAGCCTCCGAGCCCTCCCCGTCCCACCGGCCCGCCACCGGCGCGCCGGCGCTCGGCCG
>JBAQGP010000338.1:0-1903 GCA_049287845.1 Solirubrobacteraceae bacterium
GCCGCCGCCAGAGCTCGGCCTGCCAGGCGGATGGCGCAGGCAGCGCGGCGCCCACGGCATCGAGATCCTCCCCGCGCGCCCACGCGGCGAGCATCTCCGGGCGGTGCAGCGAGTAGCGGTCAAACAGGCCGGCCAGGTGACGGACCGTGGTCAGGCGGCGGCTCTGGCGGGCGGGGCGCATGGGGTCCGCCGGCCCGGCGTCTGCCCCGAGATACGTCGCCAGGGTGGCCAGCCAGGGCTCGGGCAGCGACTCCTCGACGACGGTGAGCAGCGGCCACACGGAGCGCTCGGGCAGCCACGGGTCCTCGGCGGGGTCGATGCCGGAGGCGGCGGCGACCGCGTCGGTGACCAGGCGGTGCGGCGACGGGAACTCGACGTTGGCGCAGATGCCGTCGGCGTGGCCCGGGCGTGCGCCGAGCACCGAGGACATCCGCTGGCTCAGCCAGCGTTCCATGCCGCGCGTCGGGACCGCGACGACCTCGGGCGCGAACGGGTCACCCGGGCGCTCGGACAGGAGGGCGGCGAGTGCGTCGGCGAGGGCATCGGCGCGGGCGGCACGGTGGATGTGAAGCACTGCCTGAGAGGGTATCTGCGGGCCCGGCAGGGTCCACACCGGGTCACGATCCGCGCGCCCGGCAGGTCCACACCGGGTCACGATCCGCGCCCCCGGCAGGTCCACACCGGGTCACGATCCGCGCGAAGGTGCAAATTCTTTGTGTCAACTGCTTGCATTCCGCCACTCCGTGAGTTACTCTGCCGAGGATCCTTATTGGAGTCACCTCTATGACGAGCACCTGCGACATCTATCTCATGGCCAAGACGGCGCCCCGGGCGGGCGCCGATTTCGGCGTGCGGGCGGGCGGCGTGGGTAGCGCCGGTCACGCGATGTGGGCTCCTGCCCAGACGCGGGCCATGATCGTCGAGACCTTCCGCAATCTCGATGCCCTTGCTGCGAGGGGCGCAGGCTGACGAGTGCCTGCGCATACCGAACTCGAAGCAAGGGCGACCCCAGGGTCGCCTTTTTTGTGCCCAAACCCACGTTCACGATCGATTGGAGCCCACCATGCTCACATCCCGTCTCGCCGGCTACTAGCCGGATCGCGCACCTGACCGGCGCCTCGCCGGCTCTCGCATAGCTGCACAGCGCCACCGTCACACGTCCGCATTGACACTCACACTGGGTGAGTCACTCGATGCTGCGCGCGTGCGGTGACATATGCGGCATCGACCACCACTGTGACACTAGGAAGACATCATGAATCTCAACAGAGACGAGTTCCTGCTGCTCTCTCGCACCGGCAGGGGGCCGTATTCGACACGTGCCGGTCCGCAGCCGTTTGGGCTTCCCGAGTTCGACCCCGACGCGTCGGCCTCGAGCCGCCGGTTCGGTAAGCGCGGGCGCACCGGCCTGCGCCTGCTGCGTGGAGCCGGTAGCCGGCTGCGCCACGTGCTCGGGCCGCGCTCCGGGCGGTCGCCTCGCGTCTCACGGGCGCTCGAGTACGGCGACGAGGAGTACTTCGAGATGGAGTTCGCGGTCGGATTCCCGGCCGAGGAAGAGACCGTGCTGTGATCGTGAGGGCCGCCCGGGGCGGGGCGGCCCTCCGCTTTTTGTGAAGATCTGTGCGGTGAGCCTCATCGCCGCACGCCGTGACTTCGTTGCCGACGAGGCGTTGCTCACCGACGTCCTGCGCGAGGTGATCGCGATGGGAGACGGACGCGACGCGCTGCGGCTGCTCGACGACGCCGTCGCGCTCGGCCAGGATGCACGCCTGGGGGATGAGCAGGCCGCCGACCGGCTCGCTGAGCTGGTGGCGGGACTGAGCCTCGACGAGACCGAGGTCCTGGTGCGCTCGCTCACCCGGTGGTTTCAGCTCGTCAACCTGGCCGAGGACAACGAGCGCGT
>JBAQGP010000339.1:0-3056 GCA_049287845.1 Solirubrobacteraceae bacterium
AGGATCCGCTCGCGGTCCTCCTTGCGCTGCTCCTCGAGCACGGCGCGGCGCGACAGCACGACGTTGTTGCGCGAGCGGTTGAGCTCGATGACCTTGCACTCGATCGTCTGACCCATGTACTCGTCGAGGTTGGGCACGCGCCGGATGTCGACCAGCGACGCCGGCAGGAAGCCGCGCACGCCCAGATCGATGATCAGGCCGCCCTTGACAACCTCGATCACGCTGCCGTTGACCGGCTCGCCGGACTCGGCCGCGGCCTCGATGCGCCGCCACGCCTTCTCGAAGCGGGCGCGCTTCTTGGAGAGGATGAGGCGACCGTCCTGGTCCTCCTTGGTGAGGACCAGCGCGTCGACCTCCTCGCCCAGCGAGACCTCGTCAGACGGATCCACGGACTTGCGGATCGACAGCTCGCCGACGGGAATGACCCCTTCGGACTTGTAGCCGATGTCGACCAGGACTTCGTCGTTGTCGATCCGGACGACGTGGCCGGTGACGACATCACCCTCCTGGAAGGGGTGGATGGTGGCGTCATAATTTGGGACGATCTGACCATCGATCTCGAGCAGAAGGCCGTCAGAGCCTTCGACGACCTTCGCGTTGGCGAGGGGTTGATCAGGATCGGTGGGAGGCGTCAAGATAGAAGTTGAAGACATGGATTCTCGGAGGATAGCCGCCTTGTAGACCATGTGCGGCCTCTAGACGGCGGGCCCATATCTATCATCGGCGCGGCGATGCCTACGCGCGCCACCAAACGCGGCCTGGAGCGGACTGCCCTGGACCGCGACTGCGACGTCCTCATCTGCGGCGCGAGCTTCGCCGGGCTGGCGGTGGCGCGCGAGCTGGCGGACACCGGGGCCGACGTGATGGTGATCGATCGCTACGAGATCGGTGAGCGCCAGACGTCGGCGTGCGGTATCCCCACCACGTGGCTGACGGCGCTGGATCTCGAGGGCGCGCTTGCGCAGACGTTCCCGGAGCTCGTGATCCACACGCCGCACACGACGGTCCGCTACCACCTGCCGTGGACCTTCTCGACGTTTGACTACCGGACGCTGTGCGGCCTCTTGGCTGCCCAGGGGTCGTTCTCCTTCGAGACCGCCAAGGTCGAGCGCCGTGAGGGCTCTGACGCGGTGGTCACCGATCGGGGGACGATCCGGGCCGGCATCGTGGTCGACGCGCTGGGCTGGCGCCGCGTCCTGGGCACCGGCGCCAACGTGCAGCCGCCCGATGCGCTCCTGTCGCGCGGACTCGAGGTGCACCCCTTCGGGGGCGGCACCGACCTGGAGGTGTGGATCGACCGCGGCTACGTTCCCGCCGGGTATGGCTGGAGCTTCCCCGCGGGCGAGGAGGTGCGAATCGGCATTGGCTCGTTCGACCCTCGTTTTCACGTGCGCGAGCCCACCGTGCGGCTGGCGCAGGACCTCCGCGCCGACACCGTCCGCTACCAGGGCAACTGGATTCCCCACGCGCTGCGCCCGGCCACCGACGGGGGCGTGTTCTTCGTGGGCGACTCAGCCGGACACTGCCTGCCGCTGACTGCCGAGGGCATCCGCACCGCGCTGTACTTCGGCCTGGCCTGCGGGCGTGAGCTGGCGGGCGTCGTCCGAGGTGAGCAGACCCGCGAGCAGGCGCTGGCCCGCTATCACCAGTTCTCGGCCAGCCACGCCCTGCCCTTTGCATGGATGCTGCGCGTGCAGCGGCTGGTGCCGCGCGTCGCCCCGCGGCTGCTGGCGCCGGCTCTGCACGGGATGGGGGCCAAGCGCTTCATCGACTGGTCCTTCGGGCACTACCTCAACGTCGCGCACCCGTCGTTTGCCGCGGCGGGAGGGTCGCCGGGGCGCGCCGCCGCTCGCGCCGCGCTGGCAGCCGCCTGAGCGCCGCCTCCGCCGCCGCGGATATGGACGCAACCCAGCGGCGGGCGTAGGATCGGCCGCTTCTCACCCCTACGAGGAGGGTTCGCCATGCCGCAACGGACGGCACACATCCGGCTGAGCGCGATGGTCGCCGCCGCCACCGCGGCGCTGGCGCTGGCTGCGCTGGTGGCCGCCGGACCGACCTACGCCAGGACGGCGCATGCGTCGGGCAAGACCGTGCACGTGATCGAGCACGCCATCACCGACACCGAGGCCCCGGGCGTCGGGGGCAAGGACGTCAAGGGCAACATCCTGACCTTCAACAACCCGGTGTTCGACACCGCCAACTCAAAGCAGGTCGGCCACGACGAGGGCTTCTGTGTGCGGCTTCAGGTCAAGCTGGGCATCTGGGAGTGCCTGTGGACGACGTTCCTCAAGGGCGGCCAGATCACCGTGCAGGGTCCGTACTACGACACCCACAACAGTGAGCTCACGATCACCGGCGGGACGGGCGCCTACAAGGGCGCGGGGGGCCAGATGGATCTCAAGTCGCGCAACGGCGGCAAGGAGTACGACTTCATCTTCCATCTGATGTAGGCGGGTCTTGGTCTCCGCGCTCGCGCGGAGACCCTCCCCCCCGCCCCCCCGGCAGCGCTATTTGGCCGAGAGCCAGTCCGAGCCGATGCCGGCCTCGACGGCCAGCGGCGGGTCGAGCGCGTAGGCGCTGGCCATCTCGCGCACCGCGATCGCCTCGACGCGCTCAGCCTCGTCGGCCGGCCCCTCGAACAGCAGCTCGTCGTGGATCTGCAGGACGAGCTTGGACTCCAGACCAGCCCCGGCCAGCGCGTGGTCGCAGCGGACCATCGCCATCTTCATGACGTCCGCGGCGGTCCCCTGGATGACCATGTTGACCGCGAAGCGCTCGCCCTGCTTGCGCAGATCCCAGCGCCGCGAGCGCAGCTCGGGCACCTGGCGGCGGCGGCCGAACAGTGTCGAGACGTAGCCGTGCTCCGTGCCCTGTTCGATCGTCTCCTCGATGAACCGCTTGACGGCCGGGAAGCCGGCCATGTAGCGCTCGATGAACTCGGCGGCCTCCTCCTGGGGGATGTCGAGTCGGTCGGCCATCCCGTAGGCCGACAGGCCGTACACGATCCCGTAGTTGATCATCTTGGCCTTCGAGCGCATCCCCGGATCGATCTGGTC
>JBAQGP010000340.1:0-4467 GCA_049287845.1 Solirubrobacteraceae bacterium
GATCGCTAACGTGCCGCCTTCCGCAGGCGCATCGTCACCTGCGTGGAGGCTCGGGGGGCGTGGGTCAAGGTAGCGGCCGCGGTAGATCCCGCCGTAGGGGTCGGGCTCGAGCCCGGAAGCCTCCCAGGCCGGACTGACCCGCTCTGCCATTGCCGCCACCACCTGTGGATCGAACGGCTGGCCGAACCCGTAACAAGCCGTCGGCAACCTCAGCTCCGCAGCCAGCAATGGGCCGGCGAGGTCAACCGGCGGGTGGACGATCAGGTCGACCGAACGCGAGGCGGCAAGCTCACGCAGCGGCGCAAGCTTGGCGGCGGGGTGAGCAGACCCGAACATCGCAGCCGGGAACGCAATCCTGTCGCCTGCCGTCGCCGCTTTGACGTGCGGGTCCTCGGCCGCCTCCCGCACGCCATCCCACGCTGTCAGTCCAGCCTGTGCGTACTCGAAACCGTTCTCCTCGACAGCCGACTGGAGATTGGACCCCGTCGCGACGATTACCTCATGTCCGCGCTCCACTAGCGCTCGCCCCAGCGCGATGAATGGACCGAACACGCCATCCATCGGTGTCGTACTGCACAAGACTCGCATCAAAGACTCGCTTTCGTGTAGTGACGCTATATAGTGATACTATAGTTGCGTGTCAAAAGCAAGCGCCAACCAACCAACTCCCGGCCGCCGCCGGCCGAAGCGACGACGCAACGCGGACACCCGCCGACGGGTCGAGCAGGCCGCCGCCCTGCTGTTCACGCGCGACGGATACACGGCCACCACGATGCAGGCGATCGCGACCGAGGCCGCGGTCCACGTACAGACCATTTATCTTGCCTACGGCACCAAAGCGGCGCTCCTCGCCGCCTGCGCCGCCCGGCTCGTAGCCGGCGACGAAGACCCAGACACGCCGCCCGCAGAACGCCGGTGGGCACGAGAGGTGTCGGCCGAACCCGACCCGCACGCAAAGCTCGTCCGCTACGTCCAACAGATCTCCGACGTAGCCCCCAGGATCACGGCGCTGATCGACGTCCTACGCACGACCGCCCCAGCAGAACCCGAGGTCGCGAGATTCCTCGACCGAATGGAGCGGGGACGCCGCCAAGGAGCGTTGCAACTGCTCGGCCACGGCGTGCTCCCGGGCACCTGGCGAGAGGGGCTCACACCCGACAAAGTGGCCGACATCACCTTCGCGATCGCCTCGCCGGACACGCTCCGAGCATTGACCAGCCGCTGCGGCTGGGCACCGGCCGAAGCCCACAAGCTCATCATCAACGCCCTCGAACACGAACTACGAGCGGACCCAAAGTAAGCCGTGCGCTGACCGCATTGCAGGTCTCCTGCGCGTCCTCGGAGCAGACGCGCTCCTCGCCAGAACCTCGCATCTGCATCGCCCGAGGGCGTCCGAGTAACTGTGTAGGCGTTAGTCGGGCAGTCGGTCTCCGAAGTGGATTTTGAACGCCATGAGCGCTTTGGTCCACCCCCGGGTTCGGGTCCATTGCGGCACGGCGTTGAGGATGGCGAGGTAGATGAGTTTGCGGGCGGCGTCCTCGGTGGGGAAGCTGCCCTTGGTCTTGATCGCTTTGCGCAGTTGGCGGTTGAGCGCCTCGATCGCGTTTGTCGTATAGATGACCCGGCGAACCTCGGGCGGGAACGCCAGAAACGGGATGACGTGCTCCCAGGAGTCGCGCCAGGCTTTGACGACCGGTGGCAGCTGCGCACCCCACTTCTGCTCAAAGGCCTCGAGCGCCGCCAGCGCGTGATCGGCGTCGATCGCGGTGTAAATGGGCCGCAGATCCTTGGTGACCTGGTCGTATTGCCGGCGGGGGACGTAGCGCAGCGAGGCGCGGATCAGGTGCACGATGCAGGTCTGCACCACCGTCTGGGGGAACACCGCTTCGATCGCCTCGGGAAACCCCGTCAGGCCGTCGACGCAGCAGATGAGGATGTCTGAGACGCCGCGGTGTCTGAGCTCGGCCAGGACCTGCATCCAGAACTTCGCGCCCTCGGATTCTTGAAACCACAGGCCGAGGACCTCGCGGCTGCCGTCCATCCCCACCCCGAGCGCGAGGTAGCACGCCTTGCGCACCACCGATCCGCCGTCGCGGATCTTCAAGACCAGCGCGTCGAGGAACACCACCGGGTAGACGTCCTCCAGCGGCCGGCCCTGCCAGGCGCGCACGTCATCCATGACCGCGTCAGTCACCCGCGAGATGAGGTCGCGGCCGACGCTGACACCGTCGAGCTCCCGCAGGTGCGCCTCGATATCCCGCGTGGACATCCCGCGGCTGTAGAGCGCCAGGATCCGCTCGTCAAACCCTTCAAAGCGTCGCTGGCGCTTCTGACCAGCTTGGGCTCGAAGCTTCCGTCGCGATCGCGGGGCGTGTTGATCTGAACCGGTCCGTGCTCGGTGCTGAGCGTCTTGCGCATCCGGCCGTTGCGCTGGTTGCCCGTGCCGCCCGGCGGCTCCAAGTGGCGCTCGTATCCGAGGTGATCGGTCAGCTCGACCTCCAAGGCGCGTTCCACCAGCCGCTGGGTCAACTGCGCCAATAGCCCGCCCGGGCCGACGATCTCCTCCTCAGTCCGCGCTCCGGCCAGCAGCTGGTCAACCACATCGTCTGGGAGTCGGCGGCGGATCTCATCCGGCACGCGCTCCAGGATCTCAGGCGAGGGCGCCGGCTCGCCTAGCGGCTCACCGGCGCCCACCCCGATCGAGGAACGGCTCCCTCTCTCAATCAGATTCTTCTCTGGGTTTGAAGGCATGACGCTTCCTTTCGGTCATGCCTACACAGATCCTCGGACACTCCCCATCGCCCCATCGAGTGGTCACCGATGCAGTCGCGCGCGCGGCGCCGCGCATCGGGAGTGCGTCGTCCAGGGATCCGCGGTTTCCGCGCGCAGCAGGCAAGTGTGCACGGGATGGCTACGCGCGTCCTAGCGAAGTGGGTGTCTCTGTAGCCGGCCCGGGTTGCGGAAAGCAACCCGCGGGCCGACGCTGCGGCTGAGATCGGTGCGGCCAGCGGGCATTGGGTGTCACAGCCGCGCGGCGCGCGGTGTCTCATGCACGGCCGCAAACGAGACAAGGAGACCACTGATGTCCCTACGCATTCCCAAGGCGGAGCTCGCCCCCGAGATCGCCGGGCCCATGACCGCGCAGTTCGGCGCGGTGCCTGAACCGCTTGAGGTGGTGGCGCACAACCGGAAGGTCGCTGAGAGCGCCCTGCAGTTCTCGGTGCTGATCGGTGGGTGGGACGTCGTCGCCGAGGATCTCAAGACGTTCTCTCACATGGCTGTCGCCGCCCAGGTCGGCTGCAGCTGGTGCCTGGACATCAACTACTTCCAGGCGCAGAACCACAACCTCGACATGGCCAAGGCCAGCCAGGTGCCACGCTGGCGGGAGGCCGACGTGTTCACGTCGCTGGAGCGCGACGTGCTGGAGTACTCCGAGGCCATGACGAACACGCCGCCCACCGTCACCGACGAGATGTTCGCGCACCTGCTCGCTCAGCTCGGGCCGGCCGCGATGGTGGAGCTGACCAGCTTCATCGCCTTCGCGAACATGGCGACGCGAGGCAACGTGGCGCAGGGGATCGAGTCACAGGGGTTCTCGGCCGCCTGTGCGGTCCCGCTGGCCGCCCCGACGACGGTGACGGCACTCGCATGATGGCGACGGTATGACCGACGACCCGTTCGTCATCCACCGCCGCCTGCTGTTCACGGTCGCCTATGAGATGCTCGGCTCCGCCGCTGACGCGGACGACGTGCTGCAGGAGTCGTGGCTGCGCTGGGCCGGGGTTGACCAGGCGCAGGTGCTCGACCCGCGGGCGTACCTCGTCCGCATCGTCACCCGCCAGGCTCTAAACCGGCTGCGCACCGTGTCGCGCCGGCGCGAGGAGTACGTCGGTCAGTGGCTGCCCGAGCCGCTGCTGACCAGCCCCGACATCGCCGACGACATCGAGCTGGCCGAGAGCGTGTCGATCGCGATGCTCACCGTGCTGGAGACGCTCGGGCCGACTGAGCGAGCGGTGTTCGTGCTGCGAGAGGTCTTCGACACGCCCTACGAAGAGCTCGCGGAGGCGATCGGGAAGTCGCCCGACGCGGTGCGGCAGATCGCGCGGCGGGCCCGTGACCACGTGGCCGACCGGCGGCCGCGGATGCCGGTGAGCCAGGCCGAGCAGCAGGCGGTGGTGGAGCGGTTTCTGGTCGCGGTGCGCACCGGTCACGTGCAGGAGCTGATGGAGGTCATGGCGCCAGACGTGGTGCTGATCGCCGACGGTGGCGGGGTCGTGCCGGCCGCGCGCGCTCCGATCCACGGCGCCGAGCGGGTCGCCCGGCTTCTGGCCCGCGCCAGCCGGGCGCAGACGCCGATCACCAGCGGCATGTGGCTCAACGGCTCCCCGGCGGCCCGGGTTCAGATCGGCGATCAGATGGCGGTGGTGAGCCTGGTCATCGAAGACGGGCGGTTGACCCGGATCTACG
>JBAQGP010000341.1:0-5575 GCA_049287845.1 Solirubrobacteraceae bacterium
GTACAGCGCGATGCCCATCCCGCCGATCAGCGCCCCCACCACGAACGCCGCGCGGATCCACCCGACCTGCCCGGTGACGGTGGCCAGACCGGCGCAGACTCCGCCGAGCCACCGTCCCTGGCGCCCCCGTGTGAGCCCGGCACGGGAGCCAGACCGCTCATTCCATGTTGCCACGGCCAGGATTCTCGGCCATCACCGGGCCCAAGCGCTAGGCGTTATGTCCCGGAGCGGTCTCCGGTATCTCACGGAGACTCGCCGCTACAGCCCGCGCGCGAGGTGGTGGTACGCGCGGTTCCAGCGCAGCTCGTTGGCGAACTGCGGGATCGTGGTGTCCTCGTCGATGACGAGCAGCTCGATCCCGGCGATGTCAGCCAGGTCGCGCAGCGCCTCCATCTTCAGCGCCATCGTGAAGACGCTGTGGTGTGAACCCCCGGCCATGAGCCATGCCTCGGCCGCCGTCGAGAGCTCCGGGCGTGGCTCCCACACCGCGCGGGCCACCGGCAGGCGCGGCAGCTCCTGATCGGGCGGCACGACGTCCACCTGATTGGCCACGAGCCGGAGTCGCCCGCCCATATCCACCAGGCAGATCATCACCGCCTGCCCGGGGGGCGCGGTGAAGACGAGGCGCACCGGATCGTCACGGCCACCGATCGAAAGCGGGTGGATCTCACACGACGGGCGCGCCCCGGCAATGGAGGGGCAGACCTCCAGCATGTGGGCGCCCAGCACCTTCGCCGAGCCGGGACCCAGGTGGTAGACGTAGTCCTCCATGAACGAGGTCCCGCCCGAGAGGCCGGAAGCCATGACCTTGAGCACGCGCAGTAGCAGTGCCGTCTTCCAATCGCCCTCGCCGCCGAACCCGTAGCCGTCGGCCATCAGCCGCTGCACGGCGATGCCCGGGAGCTGGCGCAGCCGGCCCAGGTCCTCGAAGGTGTCGGTGAAGGCCCCGAAGCCGCCGTCGAGCAGGACCGACCGCAGGCCCGCCTCGATTTGCGCGGCCTGTTGCAGCGACTGGCGGCGCGCGCCGTCTGGCCGCAGCTCGGGCACGAGGTCGTACTCGTCGTCATAGCGCCCGAGCAACTCATCCACCGCCGCGTCAGGGGCGTGCTCCACGGCGTCTGACAGCCCGTCGACGCCGTAGCCGTTGACGGTGGCGCCGAGGGTGATCTGGGCCCCGACCTTGTCGCCCTCGGTGACCGCGACGTCGCGCATGTTGTCGCCGAAACGGGCGATGTGCAGCCGCTGGGCCTCCTGCCAGCCGCGTGCGGCCCGGATCCAGCTCCCGATCCGCTCCTGCACCAGCAGCTCTGACCAGTGGCCGACGATGGTCTTGCGCGACACCCCCATCCGGCTCTCGATGTAGGCGAACTCGCGATCGCCGTGAGCCGACTGGTTGAGGTTCATGTAGTCCATGTCGATCTCTCCCCACGGCAGCTCGCGGTCGAACTGCGTGTGGAGGTGCAGCAGCGGCTTGCGCAGCGCGCTGAGGCCGCCGATCCACATCCGGGCCGGCGAGAAGGTGTGCATCCAGGCGATCACTCCGACGCACTCCTCGTCGACACTGGCCTCCGCCAGCACGCGACGGATGGCGTCGGCGTCGGTCAGCGGTTCGCGATCGACGATCGTCACCGGGATCGCCGAGCTGTCGTTGAGCGTCTCGGCGAGCTTGCGCGAGTGCTCACGCACCTGGCGCAGTGTCTCCTCGCCGTACAGGTGCTGGCTCCCGGTGACAAACCACACCGAGCCTCGGGTCTCGTCGATCACATGCACCTTTCGCAGTTGCTGGGGGGTGGGCGGGCGGGCCGAGATGGGCGGGTCCACGCCATGCGCCAGGACGCCGCATCATATGCAACGCCCGGGTGTCGAAGTGCTTCGCTTCGGCCTGGGCGCTACCCCGATGACGCGCCGCCCGACGGCGCCACCGCCGCCGCCAGCGCGCTGCCGTCGGGAGAGCCCAGGCCGGTGCAGGCGTCCCACCCCGGCCGTGCCGCGTAGGACCCGTTGTCGCCCGAGCTGATGTCGTGAAACGAGCCGCTGCCCAGCAAGGGGTAGAGCAGGGGCTGCACGAACCCGAGCGGCGCGCCGATCTGCTCGTCCAGGCGTGCGATGAGCCCGGCCCACAGCGGCGCCACCGCGCTCGTTCCGCCGATCGTCTCCTCGGCGCCGTCGACGCGGATCCGGTAGCCGGTCTGAGGATCGGCATCGCCGCAGACGTCGGGGACGCCGCGCCCGGCGGCCTTCGTGTCGACGTTGGCCGGGAGATTGACGTGGGCCTGGTAGCTGGGCACCGGGAATTGCCGGCTGATGCCGCCGCCTGTCGCCCCGCCGCCCGCGCCGTCGTTCCACACCGTCTCTGACTCGATCGTCGTGCCCGACGCGTGCAGCGACGTGCCACCGCAGGCCAGCGCGTGCGGCGCCGACGCGGGGAAGTCGACATGCTGCTGCCCGTCGGTGACCGCGTCGGTGGAGCCGTTGTCGCCCGACGCCACCGTGACCGTGACGCCCAGGCCGGCGGCCTCGGTGAGGATCTGCTCCATCTGGGTGCGGGCCTGCGCGCTCCACGCGTCCTCGGACTCACCCCAGCTCACCGAGACCACCGACGGCTTGTGCGCGGTGTCATGCACCGCCGTCGAGAGCGCGTCGATGAAGCCCTGATCGGTGTTGGGCGCGAAGTAGACGACGATGGCGACGTCGGGAGCGACGGCTCCGACGACCTCGATGTCGAGCATGACCTCCCCATCGGCGTTCTGATCGGTGCCCGGCGAGTTCTGGCCGCCGTCCACCGAGACCGCCGTGACGCTGGGCGCGGTCATGCCCAGCTGCTGGAAGTAGGTGGCGAGATCGCCGGTGTCAAAGCCACCGCCCAGCTCCAGGATCCCGACGGTCTGGCCCTTGCCCGTCGCGCCCGGCGGAAACGCGTAGGCCTCGGCCACCTGCACCGGGGTGAACGACGAGGCGGCGGCCGCCTGCGCGTGGCGGCGCAGATGGGGCCGCGCCTGTGGCCGGTCGTCGATTCCGAACACACCCACGACGACATTTCCGAGTGCGGCGGGAACCGTGAGCGGGCCGGACCGGGCGCGGTACTCGCCCATGCCCTCCGCCGCCTCAAAGCGGCCCTCCATCGTCGCCTGAAAGGCGTCCGCTGTCGCCTGCAGCGAGCCGCGGAGGCGGATGGCGCGCCGGGCGGAGTCCAGAGCGGTGACGGTGAGCCCGGCGTCGTGGGCGAAGCTCGCCACGGCGCTGAGGTCCTCGTCGACCGCGCCGTGGATGTCGGCCCAGTCCTCGCGCGCGACGAGCCGTCGCCCCCTCGGAGCACGCGCGGATTCCGCGTCGACCCAGTCGGCCGCCGCCCGTGGGCGCACGTAGACGGTCAGCTCGACCGCAACCTGCGGGTCCACGTCACCGATCCGCGTGTGGCCCGGTATGAGCGTGCGCTCGCTGCCTGGGACAGGAACGCGGTCCGACGCTGCCATGACTATCCCTCCTGCCGTGGTCCCCTGGTGGGGGGCAGTCTACGCCCCGCCGCGGGGGCGGGCGGGGACGGGGCCGGCGCGGCGCGTCAGCCCTTGGCCACCTTCGCCAGGAACGCCATCAGGTTGCTGAAGAAGACGTTGTGCGGATACGCGGACGCCGGATCGTTGTGGGCGTAGGTGCCGTGGCGGCTGATGAGCAGCAGGTGGCTGCGCGGGATCCGGCTCTGCCTGGCCAGCGCCGCCGCGTCCTGGGTGATGAGCGTGCCGCCGTAGGCGCCGAAGGCGTAGATGCGCAGCGACCGCGGGAGCTCGTGGCCCATCGTGGCCTCGACGTCGAGCACCTTCTGGGCGGGGTTGGCGTTGCCCTGATCGACGGCGCCGGTGTCATCGGTCAGGCGCTGCGGGAATACCACTCGCTGCCGTCGACGTTCGTCATGCCGGCGCCGGCGAGCATGCTCGCCCACCGCTCGATCGGTGTGATGGCCCCGGCGCTTGACCAGCCGGCCGGGCTCACGCTCGTGTCGAGATGGCCGAGGTGGGCCTGGGCGGCGAACACGAGCTTCGAGGTCTTCACGTCCGTGTCGTAGCCGAACGTGGCCAGGTTGGTGGCGGCCGCCGGCGGCTTGAGCACGCTGGGCGTCAGCGAGAAGGACTGAGACAGCGACAGCGTGTCGGGCGCCACCAGCGCGGCGGTCGAGCCGACGGCCGAGAACAGGCCCAGGAGGGGCGCCGGCACGCCGGAGAACGCCAGCCACGGCGTGCCCGTCGACAGCGTCTTGAGCTCGCCGCGCGCGGCGAGCGCACTCGTCGCCTGGGCCGAGCTGCCGCCGTCGTCATAGAGAAGGCCCGCGAGCTGGCCGGCGCCGGGCGCGCCGCCGAAGTTCCAGGTGGCGTAGGCCGTGACCACCGACCCGCCGAGCGAGTGACCGCCGAGGACGACCTGGCCGCCGAGCTTGCGGGCGGCGCCGATGACGTCGTGCAGGTCCTCCACCGCCACCTTCAGCCCCCATTGCCGGGCGAACGGAACGGCCGTGTCGGCCACGGGATGGATGTGGTTGGTGATGCTCGAGTCGGCCAGGTAGCCCAGGTAGTAGTCGAACATCTGGGTGACGCTGACCTGGTGCTCCTTGGCCAGGTTGAGCTCGGACTGGTCCTCCAACAGGTTCTCGCGGCGTTCCACCGACCACACCTGCCAGCCGGGGGCGCGGGACACGATCCACCGAGCGAGCGGCACGAAGTAGCCCCCGCCGGCCGAGGTTCCGGGCTCCAGCACCAGCACGTTGCGCGCCCGGCGGGCGCCGACTTTGATCACGCCGACCCTGTCGTACCTGGCCGGGGTGCCAGGGGCGGTATAGCCCTTCATCCAGGTCACGCCGAGCCTGGCGCTCGCCGGCGACGCGACCGCCAGAAGCGCCGCCACCACGAGCGCGGGGGTGGTGATACGCAGGTAGCGGAGGCGGTCGGTCACGGAACGTAGAACAGCACAGTGGCCGGGCAGACGCGCACCCCGCGATCTATCGCCGCTCGTCGGCGCGCCAGCGGACGTGCGCGACCAGCGGCGAGTGGTCGGACAGGCCCTCGTCGCGCCACTCGTGCAGGTAGCCGCAGACCAGGACCTCCACCGCGTCGGAGACGATCAGGTGGTCCAGGCGGTAGCCCCCGCCCCAGCGCTGCCACACCCAGCTCGGCTCGCGCCGCTCCAGCCCGTGCAGTGAGCGGAACCCATCGCGGAAGCCGTGGTCCTCCAGGCCTTTGATGAGCGCCAGTTCCGCCGCGTCCCAGCGCTCCCCGCGGTCGGCGCGCAGGCGCCCATGCCGGTCGCGGGCGAACGTCCAGACCCGCCCGTCGGCATGCTCCCTGCGCGGCGTGTTGAGGTCGCCGCACACCAGGCGCGGCCCAGAGCCACCGGCGACGTGTGCATGCACGGCCTCGTGAGTGAGTACCTTGACCAGACCGGGCCTGGGACTGATCGGGGAGTGGACGTTGACCACCTCAAGCCCTGCCAACCGCGCCGCGAGGACCCGCTCGGGCCACGGCACCGCCTTCACTGCGACGGCCTCTTGCGGCCATCGGGAGGCCAGGAGGGCCAGCAGCGGCCGCGC
>JBAQGP010000342.1:0-2837 GCA_049287845.1 Solirubrobacteraceae bacterium
GTGCCGTCGCGCACGGGCGCGCGCCCGGGACGCCGGCGCCGCCGCCGGCCACCCGCCCACATCGCGGCGCCGATCAGGGCATAGACGATCACGACCGCCGGAGCGGATTGCAGCGGCAGCGCCAGGATCCCGTTGGGCTTGACGACGAACACCGACACCGCGATGGCGAGCCCCAGGCCCATCGAACGCCGGGGTGGGCGCAGCGCGCACAGCAGCGCCAGTCCCCACATGAAGTACCACGGCCATGCCGCCGGGCCGCCGGCGGCGGCGACGACCAGGAAGGCGCCGAGCCACGGCACCAGCCGGCCGACGCGCACGCGGGACAGGAGCACCGCACCGGTCACGGCAGTCAGCCCGAAGGCAACCACGCCGAAGGCGCCCTCCAGGCCGCGGTGTGACACCCCGAGTCCGACGTCGGACAGGAGCGAGGCCACCGTGTACCCCAGGCCGGTGGCGGGGGTGATCGCCAGCCGGACCTTCGCCGGGGTCGAGAACAGCGACGTCGACAGCCAGTCAACGCCAACACCGGCCACGAGCGTCACCACGCCCAGAATGACCAGCGCGAGCAGCGTGGCCGCACCGATGAAGCGAACCTGTCGGCGGCGGCCGAGCTCCTCGCGCCCCCACGCCACCGCGATGAACGCGGCGCCGGCGAGGGCCGGCACCTTCACGGTTGCCGCCAGCGCGCAGATGGCCACGCCCAGCAACGGTCGTCCGTCGAGCGCATAGGCGACCCCGGCGGCCAGCATGCCCACCATCAGCAGGTCGTTGTGGCCGGCGACGAGCAGCTCCAGCGTCACCAGCGGGCTGAGCAGCGCCAGCCACAGCGCGCGACGCCCGTCGCTGCCCAAGGACTGCGCCAGGCGGGGGACGTACACCGCCAGCAGGCCGGCGCCGGCGAGCTCCGGCACCCGGGCGAGCAGCACCCCGGCGATCAGATGGTCGCCCACCACCCCGGTGATGAGGCTGAGCAGGCCCAGGAACAGCGGCCCGTAGGGCGCGGTGGTGTGACGCCAGAACGGGGACACGGCATCGAGCACGTGCGGGTGTCCGAGGCCCGCCAGCGCGGCCGGAGCGGTGTGATACGGGCTGTGGCCGAGATGGAGGATCAGTCCCTGGGCCAGGTAGCTGTAGACGTCGCGGCTGAACAGCGGGGGCGCCAGCGCCAGCGGCACCATCCAGGCGGCGGCGATCACCCGCAGCGCCCGGCGAGACGGCAGGGCGCGTCCGAGCTCCAGCCACGCGCCGCACAGCAACGCCATGCCGATGTAGACGAGCACCAGGCTGGCCCCTCGCCCGGTCGGACCGCCCGGCATGTACCACCACCCGACAACGTGGTCGGCGACGGCCCGCGGCGCCGCGTAGGCCACCAGCACGGAGCCCAGGGCGCCCACGGCCGCGGCCGCCCAGACCGAGCGCGCAGAGGGCGCGGAGTCAGTCATGTCCCGCGCTCACGCTCAGCTCACAGCGACGCGTACAGCGCGGTCTCGAAGTCCTGGGACAGCCGCACCGCCTCGGGGACCAGGAACGGGAGCACCTGAGTGTAGATCGCCCCGGTCACCCCGGCCGCCGGGTCGATCCAGAAGAACGTGTTGAACAGGCCCATCCAGGCGCCGCTGCCCGCCCGCCGCCGGCCCGGCTGATCTGAGGTGTTGAGCAGGAGCCCGTGACCCCACTTGTAGCCCGGGCCGAGCGCGAGGCCGAACGCGGACTGCGGATCAACGGTGCGGATCTCGGCCGGGAAGTCGAGCGGGCCGATCTGGTTGGCGAACATGGCCTGGACGGTGGCCGGCGCGAGGAGGGTCGTCCCGTCGGGCGCGGTGCCGCCCGCGAGCAGCATCCGCTGAAAGGTCAGGTAGTCGCGCGCCGTCGAGTACAGCCCGCGGCTGCCCGAGACGTACTCCGGCTGCGAGGGGAGGTCGACCTCAGTGGCCGCCCAGCCTCCGCCGGGTCCTCTGAGGTGCACCGGCACGAGCTCGGCACGCGCGCGCTCGTTGAGCGCGAAGCCGGTCCGGGTCATGCCCAGCGGCTCGGTGACGATCGCGGTGACCGCCTCGTCGAGCGAGCGCCCGCACACCGCCTCGACGACCAGGCCCAGCCAGTCGGTGGCGTTGGAGTACTCAAACACGCTCCCGGGTTCGGCCACCAGCGGCACGTCGAGCACCGCGCGCCGCCCCGACATTGCCTTCGGCGCCCCCACCGCCTGCTGCCAGGCCAGCACGTCGGCGTTCCAGAACCAATACCCCAGGCCCGCGGTGTGCGTCATGAGCTGCGTGACCGTGGCCTTGCGCGACGGCGTGCGCAGGACCGGGCGGCCGTCGTCGATCCGCTCCAGGAGGCCGATGGCCGCGAACTCCGGGCAGTACTCCTCCACCGGGGCTTCGATGTCGAGCTTGCGCTGCTCAGCGAGCCGGAGCGCCGTCACCGTCACCACCGGCTTGGTCATCGACATGATCCGCAGGGGCGTGTCGACGTCCACCGTCCTGTCCTGACCCGGGGCACGCGGGCCCGCCGCGCCCTCGTAGATGACGCCGTCACGGTCGGCGGCGACCGCCACGACGTTGGGAACCGCTCCCGAGGCGACCGCGTCGGCCAGCACGGCGTCGATCGCCCGCGACCGGGTGGATGTGCTCATGGCGCCCGAGCGTAGCGACGCCGCGGGGGCTCAGGAGGCCTGCTGGGCGGTGCGCAGGACGCCGGCGCCGAGGCAGCAGGTCCGGTTGCGCCCGGACTGCTTGGCCTCGTAGAGGGCGCGATCGGCCATGCGATACAGCGTGTCGCCGTCGGACTGGGGCGACACCAGGCCGACGCCGGCCGACACCGTCAGCTTCCCGGCG
>JBAQGP010000343.1:0-4591 GCA_049287845.1 Solirubrobacteraceae bacterium
GAGGGGAGACTCGGCCCGGTAGACGGGCATCCCCGTCTCCTGGGCGACGAGATCGTCGAACCCCCGGATCAGCGTGCCGCCGCCGGCGAGCAGAATCCCATCGCGCGCGATGTCGGAGGCCAGCTCGGGCGGCGTCTGCTCGAGCGTGTCGCGGATCCCCTGCAGGATCTCGCGCAGCGGACCGGCGATCGCCGCCCGCACCTCCTCTGAGCGCAGCAGCACGGCCGTCGGCAGGCCGGTCACCAGATGGCGGCCGCGCACCTCGAAGGTGCGTTCCTGATCGCCCAACGGCAGCGCCGAGCCGAGCTCGATCTTGATCGTCTCCGCCGACCGCGAGCCGATCGCGAGCTGATAGACGGAACGAATGTAATGCGAGATGGCGTCGTCCATCTCATAGCCGCCGACCCGGACCGACCGCGCGACGACGATCCCGCCGAGCGAGATCACGGCCATCTCGCTCGTTCCGCCGCCGACGTCGACGACCAGCCGGCCGATCGGCTCCTCGATGAGGTGGACCCGGCGCGCGCCGGCGGCCAGCGAGGCCTCCTCGACGGCGCGCTTCTCGACCTCGGTGACGCCCGAGGGGGCGCACACGATCAGGCGAGGGTGGGCCATGCGGCGGTCGAGCACCTTGCGGATGAAGTAGCGCAGCATCTCTTCGGTGACCTCGAAGTCGGCGATCACCCCGTGGCGCAGCGGCCGCGTGGCCGAGATCGTCGCCGGGGTGCGCCCGATCATCCGCTCCGCGTCGGCGCCGACGGCGTGGACCTCGCCGGTGGCAACGTCGGAGGCCACCACCGAGGGCTCGGACACGACGATCCCCCGGCCGCCCACGTACACGAGCGTGTTGGCGGTCCCGAGGTCGATCGCCATGTCGTGGACCCCGAGGGTGGGCGCGAAGTGGCGCCGTGAGTTGTCGCGACGGGAACCGTCTCTACGGAAGCGGATTGTGCAGACATTGTCAGATGCGGGGCGCGGGCGTGAGGCGCGGCCGGTGGATTGCAGCTGGTTTGGCGTCCGTGGGGCGTTGGGGCGGGGTACGCTCGCCCGTCAACGACTGCTTACCGCTCGCCGGGCAGCTTGCGCGGGAACTGCGACACCGTCTGCTTGAGATCGAGCGCGGTGGCGAGGATCCGGTGCTGCTCGGTGGCGTGGGCGATGGGGTAGCCCTCGCCGGAGGCGGCCCGCTCGGGACGGCCGATGTAGCCGAAGTTCAGGTTCTCGGGCAGCACCTGGAGCAGGCGCGGCGACATGTATGCGCGGGCGCCCATGTTGCGCGGCTCCTCTTGGACCCACACGACCTCGCGCAGATTCGGGTACTGGGCGACGACGTCGAGGATCTCGGTCTGGGGGAAGGGGTAGAGCAGCTCGACCCGGCCGATGGCCACGTGCTGGCTGGCGGCCTCGTCGCGGGCCTTGGTGGCCAGCAGGTCGTAGTAGATCTTGCCCGTGCACAGGACCACGCGAGTGACGTCGGCGGGGTCGGCGTTGGCGTCGCCCAGCACCGGCTGGAAGCGGCCCTGGGTCAGGTCGTCGAGCCGGCTGGCGGCCTGGGGCAGGCGCAGCAGGCTCTTGGGGGTCATCACCACCAGCGGCCGCTGCTTGGCGATGCGCGCCTGGCGGCGCAGGAGGTGGAAGTACTGGGCGGGCGTGGTGAGGTTGGCCACGCGGATGTTGCCCTCCGCCGCCAGCTGGAGGAAGCGCTCCAGGCGAGCCGAGGAGTGCTCGGGGCCCGATCCCTCATAGGCGTGGGGCAGCAGCAGGGTCAACCGCGACGTCTGCCCCCATTTGGCCAGGCCGGAGGTGATGAACTGGTCGATGATCACCTGGGCGCCGTTGACGAAGTCGCCGAACTGGGCCTCCCACAGGACCAGCGTCTCGGGGCCCTCCTGGGAGTAGCCGTACTCAAAGCCGACGCAGGCCATCTCCGACAGCGGGCTGTTGTGCAGCTCCATCGGCGACAGCGCGCCGGGGAGGTGCTGCATGGAGCAGTGCTCTTGGCCGGTCTTGGGATCGTGCAGGACGAGGTGGCGCTGGCTGAACGTGCCGCGCTCGGTGTCCTGGCCGGTGAGGCGGATCGGGATCCCCTCGGTCAGCAGGGAGGCGAAGGCGAGCGCCTCGGCGTGCGCCCACACCAGCCCCTCGCCGTGCAGGACGGCCTCGCGGCGCTGCTCGAGCTGCTTGACCAGCTTGGGATGGACCGTGAAGCCATCGGGCACCGCGAGCAGCTCCTCGTTGAGCACCTTGAGGCGGTCCTCGGCGACGGCGGTCTTGACCTCCGGCGACGGGGTGCGGTCGAGCTGGTATTCGCCGGTCGCGTGCTCGACCCCCTTGGCGGCGGCGATGCGCTCCTTGAGCTGGGTGTGGGAGTCCGACAGCACCGACCACACCTCGTCGGTCATCTCGGTGGAGTCCTGCTCGGAGACGATGCCCTGGTCGACGAGCTGGCGCGCGAACAGCTCGCGCACCGACGGATGCTTCTTGATCACCTGATACATCTCGGGCTGGGTGTAGGCGGGCTCATCGGCCTCGTTGTGGCCGAAGCGGCGGTAGCCGATCAGGTCGATGAGCACGTCGTGGCCGAACTCCTGGCGGAAGGCGAAGGCCAGCCGCACCGCGCTCACGCAGGCAGCCACGTCGTCGGCGTTGACGTGGATGATCGGAACGTCGTAGCCCTTGGCCAGATCCGACGCGTAGGTGGTGGAGCGCGAATCGTCCGGGTCGGTGGTGAAGCCCACCTGGTTGTTCTGGATGAGATGGATCGTCCCGCCCACCGTGTAGCCGTCCAGCGCCTGGAGGTTGAGCGTCTCGGCCACCACGCCCTGACCCGGGAACGCCGCGTCTCCGTGGACGATCACCGGGATCGCGGCGTTGGTGTCCTGGTGGGCGTGCGGGCCCTGGCGCGTCGTCTGCGCCGCCCGCGTCGCGCCGGCCGCCACCGGGGCCACGAACTCGAGGTGCGAGGGGTTGGACTCCAGCCGGACGATGATCGACTCGCCGCCGGGCAGGGAGTAGGAGCCCTGCGCGCCGTGGTGGTACTTGACGTCGCCGGTGCCGCCCTGGGGCAGCGTGGTGATGGGTTCGAGCGTGGACGAACCCTCGAACTCGGCGAAGATCGAGTCATACGGCCGGCCCAGGTTGTGGGCCAGGACGTTCAGGCGGCCGCGGTGGGCCATGCCGATCACGACCTCGCGGGCGCCGCGCGTGGCCGACAGCTGGATCAGCTCGTCGAGCATCGGCACGGTCACGTCCAGGCCCTCGACGGAGAACTGCTTCTGACCCAGATAGGCCTTGTGCATGAAGCGCTCGAAGGCGTCGACCTCCGTCAGGCGCTTGAGCAGCGCCTTCTGCTCCTCGTTGGTCAGCGGGCGGCGGAACTGTCCGGACTCGATCGCCTCGCGCAGCCACAGCCGCTGGCGGTGCGACGCGATGTGCTCGATCTCGTAGGCGATCGTGCCGCAGTAGGTCTCGCGCAGGTGCGGCAAAGCGTCGGCCAGCGTCGCGCCCGGCACGTACATGCGCAGGACGTGGGCCGGGATCTGAGCCATGACCTCCGGGGTGAGGCCCAGCGGCGCCGGGTCGAGCGCCGGGTCGCCCTCGGATTCGCGTCCCAGCGGGTCCAGCCGCGCGGCGAGGTGGCCGTGGGTGCGGTGGGCCTTGAGCAGCGAGGTGGCGGCCTGCACGGCCATCATCAGCTCCTCGTCGTGCGCCGCGGAGGCTTCGGTGCTCGCACCCGTCCCCGGGGCCGTGCGGGTGGCGGCGGCGGCCGCAGCCGGAGCGGGCGGCGGCGGGAGCTCGGGCAGCTCGACGCCCAGGTCGGCGAAGACGTTCTCGTAGAAGGCGTCGTCGCCTCTGAGCAGCGCCTCGATGCCCTGGAGGAAGCGGCCGGACTCGGCGCCCTGGATGATCCGGTGGTCGTAGGTGGAGGTCATCGTCATGACCTTCTCGGCCCCGATCATCGGGCCCACCCGCTCCAGCCCCACCGGGTAGGCGATCGAGCCGGTGGCGACGATCGTGCCCTGGCCGACCATCAGGCGTGGCACGGACGCGATCGTGCCGAGGCCGCCCGGATTGGTGAGGGAGATGTTGCCGCCCGTGAGATCGTCGGCGGTCAGGGTGTTGGTGCGAGCCTTCTCCACCAGCGCGTTGTAGGCGTCGAGGAACTGCTTGAAGCTCATGCGGCCGGCGTCGCGGATGACCGGGACCATCAGCGTGCGCGTGCCGTCCTTCTTCTCGACGTCGACGGCCAGGCCGAGGTTGACGGCGCCATCGTCGTGGCGGTAGGGCTTGCCGTCGATCTCCTCGAAGTGGTGGGCCATCACCGGCATCGCGTCGGTGGCCACCCGCGCGATCGCGTAGGCGATGAGATGGGTGAAGGAGACGCGCTGGCCGCCGTTCTTGAGCTGCTTGCGCCGCTCGTCCAGCGTGGTCACGGTCAAGTTGCGGAACGAGGTGGCTGTCGGGATGGACCGGCTCTGGTCCATGTAGCGCGCCAGCGCGGCGCCGCCGCCCTTGATGAGCTGCGCCGATGACTCGGCCGGCGCGGGCGCGGCGTTCGGCGGCGCGGCGATGCCGTTGCCCTGATTGAGGA
>JBAQGP010000344.1:0-7317 GCA_049287845.1 Solirubrobacteraceae bacterium
GTCGCCACTGGGGAGGTCGGGCATCGTCATGCGCTCGCCACCAGCGCCGGACCGTAGCGGGCGCCGCCGAGGCCCGGCAGGGGAAGCCCGACAAGTTCGAGGATCTCCAGCGGCCTCGATTCCACGATCCGCAGACGGGTGGTGCCGTCCGAGAGAGGCTCGAGCCGGATCTCGACACGTGATGCCGGTTCGGGGTCGGCGGCCCACCAGAACGTCAGCCGAGCGATTCCTGACTTCACCTGATCGGTGGCACGCGGCGGGGTCACCTCTTCGACCCAGCCGACTCGGACATCGCCCCCAATGCGAAAGCGAGCCTCGCCACCGGGTCGAAGCTCCATGTCGACCTCGTCGGCCAGCCACTGAGTGAGCCACGCGGGGTCGGTGAGCGCCTGCCAGGCAACGATGGGCGCCGCCGGAAGCACCAACTCACGCTGAATTTGGTCGGTCATCGGTCGGGTTCCTCTCGACGAATGGCAAATGTGCAATCGTAAGGTTGCGAGTCTGCTAGCTTCTAGCAACCAATTGGTTGCACCATAGCAAAGGAGACCTCATGCCACTCGTGCCAATGGTCGTCGAGCAGACCGCCCGTGGGGAGCGATCGTTTGACATCTACTCACGCCTGCTCAACGACCGGGTCGTGTTCCTGGGCGGTCAGGTGAACGAGGAGACCGCCAACCTGATCGTGGCCCAGCTCGTCCATCTCGAGTCAGACGACCCTGACAAGGACATCCACCTCTACATCAACTCGCCGGGCGGCTCGATCTATGCCGGGCTGGCCATCTACGACACGATGCAGTTCATCCGGCCCGACGTGCAGACCATCTGCTACGGGATCGCGATGTCGATGGGGTCGCTGCTACTCGCCGGCGGCACGCCGGGCAAGCGGATGGCGCTCCCCAACAGCCGGATCCTCATCCACCAGCCGTCGGGTGGCTTCGAGGGTCAGTCGACCGACGTGGAGATCCACGCGCGGGAGATCCTCGCGCTCCGGGCCCGCGTGGACGAGATCTACGCCAAGCACACGAGCCAGTCGGTGGAACGGGTCCACGCCGACATGGAGCGCGATCGCTACTTCACCGGCGAGGAGGCGCTGGTCTACGGACTGGTGGACCGGGTGCTGGAGCGGCGCGAGCTGGCCAGCCGCGGTCGCGGCTTCTCCAACAACTGAGGCCGGATCCGTCGTCCGGGGGTGTCAGGCGGAGGCCGGGCGCCGGCGCGCGCCGCGCCCAAGCTCGGGGCAGACGCGTCGCGTGCTCGTCCGACGAGGCCGCGCGGCGCTCGGGGGGCATGCGGGGTTGCCACCGGGACGAGAGGTACCCGGGTGACGCTCCGCGACCGGTCGATCCGCTGTCGCCGAGACGCGCGCCTCGCGCAGATTGGCGGCCTGCCAGCTGATGGCAAGGATGGCGAGGGGGATGACGATCACCCAAATGGCGAGAACGGCCAGAAGCATTCCTCGAGAACCTCCGCTCAGGATCGACTACCTCTATGTCTTTCGGCGCGAACGCGCCAGACCTTTAGCCAGAAAAGCCCGCAGGTTGCGGGATACTCGGCCCCGATGCCCCGCCTCCGCCTCCGCCTCTCAGCCCCCGCGCTCGCCGCGGCCGCGATCGGTCTCGTGCTGGCGGACTGGGTCTACCGGCTGGCCGGAGACTCGGTGTTCCCGGGCGGCCCGCTGGACGAGGCCGCGCATCTGCTCACCACGCTCATCGTCCTGTGGGCCGTGGCCCCGCGCATCCGCGACCGCTTCCTCATACCGGCGCTCGTGGCGTCGGTGGTGATCGACCTGGACCACGTCCCCGCCGAGCTGGGCCGGGACTTCCTCACGCAGGGGACGTCGCGCCCCTATACCCACTCCCTGCTGAGCATCGGCGTCGTGCTCCTGGGGGCGTCGCTGTGGCGCTCGCGTCGGGACGTCATGCTGGGAGTCGCCATCGGCCTGGCCATCCACTTCTGGCGCGACATGTCCGAGGCGGATGCCGGCGTCTCACTGCTGTGGCCCATCTCAGACCACTCGTTCACCCTTTCGCACGGGGGCTACCTGCTCGTGATGGGGCTGTTCACGGCCGCGGCAGCGGTCAGATGCCGACGGCGTGCGTCGGTCAGCCGTTGATCCCCAGGGCTCAGCTGAGCTTGTCACGTGGGTCGCGGGCCGACGCGATCCAGGCGCTCAGAAGACTCGTTCGTGGCGCCGGAAGCGGAGCTGCCTTTCCCGTCGGGGTGACGGCTATTGTCGGGCCATGCGCCTCGCAGTCCTGCTTGACGACGCCCCGCCCGTGGCGGCTGACGTCGAGATCTCCTCGCTCGCCTACGACAACAGGCTCGTCGTCGACGGGACACTGTTCTTCTGTGTACGAGGTTTCACGCGTGACGGGCATGACTTCGCTCACGACGCAGTAGCCAGGGGCGCTGCCGCACTTGTCGTCGAGCGCCCGCTGAACCTGGGCGTGCCCGAGGTCATGGTGCCGTCGGTTCGCGAGGCGATGGCGCCGGTCGCGGCGCGTTTTCACGGGGATCCCACCTCGCAGCTTCAGACGGTGGGCGTGACGGGGACCAACGGCAAGACGACCACCGCGTTCCTGATCCACGCGCTTCTCGACGCCGCCGGACGCCGGTCCGGGCTGCTCGGCACCGTCAAGAGCGTGATCGGCGGCGTCGAGCACGAGGTCCTGCGGACCACCCCGGAGGCGATCGACCTCCAGCGCACCTTCCGCGAGATGGTGGACGCGGGCGACCGGGCGTGCGTGATGGAGGTCTCCTCGCACGCGCTCCAGTTGCACCGCGCCGACGCGATCCATTTCGCCGCCGCGATCTTCACCAACCTGACCCAGGACCATCTCGACTTCCACGAGACGATGGAGGAGTACTACGCGGCCAAGCGCCGGCTCTTCACCGATCTGTCGCCCGAGCATGCCGTGATCAACGTCGATGATCCCTACGGCGCGCGGCTCGCCGCCGAGCTGACGGGCACGACTGCGATCACGTTCGCGCTGGACAACGACGCCTCCTATCGCGCCGGCGCGGTGCAGACGGGGCTCGGCGGCTCGCAGTTCACGGTGACCGGACCCGACGGTGGGTTCGACCTCGCCTCGCCGCTCACTGGGCGTTTCAACGTCTCCAACGTTCTCGGGGCGTTCGCCACCGCCCGCGCCCTCGGGATTGACGCGGATATCGCCATCGAGGCGATCGCGGCCGCCGGTCAGGTGCCGGGCCGCTTTCAGTCAGTCGCCGAGGGCCAGGACTACGCCGTGCTCGTCGACTACGCGCACACCCCCGACTCCCTGGAGAACGTGCTCAAGGCCGCGCGGCCCCTGACCCAGGGGCGGCTGCACGTGGTCTTCGGCTGCGGCGGGGACCGCGATCGTGGCAAGCGCCCGCAGATGGGGGAGATCGCCGCGCGCCTGGCCGATCGCGTCATCGTCACCTCCGACAACCCCCGGTCCGAGGACCCGGCGGCCATCATCCGGGAGATCCTGGTGGGCAGCGGTGAAGACGTCGAGCACGAGGTGGACCGGCGGCTCGCCATCGAGCGAGCGATCGCCAACGCGGGCACGGGCGACGTCGTGGTCATCGCCGGCAAGGGGCATGAGCAGGGACAGGAGTTCGAGGGTGGGAGGAAGCTCCCGTTTGATGATGTGACCGTCGCGCGTGAGATCCTGCGAGAGACGGCCTCCAACGCCGCGACCCCCGCCCGATGAAGCAATGGACACCTGAGAAGGTCGCGTCGGCGTCTGGCGCGCGGCTGTTCGCCGCGTCTGAACGCTGCGACGGCGCCGACCTCGTGACCATCGACTCGAGGTCGGCGGGTCCGAGGGCTCTGTTCGTGGGTCTGCCCGGCGCGAACGTCGACGGCGGCCGGTTCGCGGCCGCGGCCCTGGAAGCCGGCGCGTGGGGAGTGCTCGCCACCCCCGAGCACGCCGATCCCCTCGCCCACGCCGCGCCGGCCGGCGTCATCCTGGCCGCCGAGGACCCCCTGAAGTCCCTGCAGAAGCTGGCCACCGCCTGGCGCCGGGAGCTGGGAGCCGAGGTCATCGGAGTCACTGGCTCCACGGGCAAAACGTCCACCAAGGACCTGCTCCTCGCCGTGCTCGCCCCGCACAAGCGCACGGTGGCCTCGCGGGCGAACTTCAACACCGAGATCGGGCTGCCGCTGGAGATCCTCAACGCGCCCGCGGGCACCGAGGTGCTGGTGCTGGAGATGGGCATGCGGGGACCGGGCCAGATCGCCGAGCTGGCCGAGATCGCCGAGCCCGACGTGGCCGTGATCGTCAGCATCGGGCCGGTCCACCTGGAGCTGATGGTGACCATCGAGGCAATCGCCGCGGCCAAGGCCGAGCTGATCGCTGCCCTGCCAACCACCGGGACCGCGGTCATTCCCGTCAACGAGCCGCTGCTCGGACCGCATCTCAGAACCGACATCACCACAGTCACCTTCGGCCCCAACGGCGACGTGCGCCTTCACAGCGCCGACCACGACCGCCTGACGATCGACGCCCAAGACGAGCAGATCGTCCTGGAGGTCCCGTTTACGCAGGCACATCTGCGGTCCAACCTCCTGGCGGCCGTGGCCGCGGCCCGCGCCGTGGGGGTCACCCCGGAAGGTCGCGTGGAGGTCGCGCTGACAGCAGGCCGGGGCCAGCGCTACATAACACCGAGCCGAGTAACAGTCATCGACGACTGCTACAACGCCAATCCGATCTCGATGCGCGCCGCCCTCGACGACCTCAAGGCCACCGCTGCCGCCACCACCGGCAGCGCTCGCCGCATCGCCGTGCTGGGGGACATGCTGGAGCTGGGCCCGAGCGAACAGGAGTTCCACTCCCAGCTCGGCGAGCAGGCCGCGGCCGCGGGCGTCGATGTTCTGGTGACCGTCGGGCCGCTGGCGGCATCGATCGGCGACCGCTTCAGCGGCGAGACTCACACGGTCGCTGATGCGGGGGAGGCCGCGGTGCTCGTTCCGGAGCTGCTGGCCCCGGGGGACGTCGTGCTCGTCAAGGCGTCTCGCGGGGTGGGCCTGGAGCTCGTCTGCCGCGCGCTCGGCGCCAGGGAAGACGGCGCGTGAGCGGCTCCACCTCGGGGAGGGTGCTGATCGCCGGCACCGCCTCGCTGCTCATGTGCCTGTTTCTGAGCCCGAGGTTCATCGACTTCCTGCGCAACCGCGAGTTCGGGCAGAACATCCGCGAGGAGGGGCCGCAGGGCCACCAGACCAAGGCGGGCACGCCGACGATGGGCGGGATCATCATCTTCCTGGCGATCGCGGTTCCGTACGTGCTGCTGTCCGAGCGGGACTGGCGGTCGCTGGGGGTGTTCTTCGCCGCGATCGCGTGTGCGCTGCTGGGCTTTGCCGACGACTACACCAAGATCGTCAAACGGCGCTCGTTGGGCCTGCGGGCGCGGACGAAGCTGGCGGTCACGATCGCCATCTCCCTTGGCCTGTGGTGGATCGCGACGCAGAAGGCCAACATCGGGCCCACGGTGCAGCTGCGGTTCGTCGACGCCTCCGTCGACCTCGGGCCCCTGTTCCCCCTGTTCATCTACCTGGTGGTGGCGGGCACGACCACGGCGGTCAACTTCACCGACGGCCTGGACGGGCTGGCCGCCGGGTGTGCGGCGATCGTGATCCTCGCCTACATCGGGATCACGTTCATCACCGGCGCTCGTGACCTGTCGCTGTTGGCGGGCTGCCTGGTGGGGGCGTGCATCGGTTTTCTGTGGTTCAACAGCTTCCCGGCCAGCATCTTCATGGGGGACACCGGCTCCCTGGGGCTGGGGGGCGCGATCGCCGGCCTGGCGGTGATGACCGACACGGAGGCGCTGCTCATCCTGCTCGGGGGCATCTTTGTCATCGAGGTCCTCTCCGTGGTCATCCAGGTCCTCTCGTTTCAGGTGTTCCGCAAGCGGGTGTTCCTGATGGCGCCCATCCACCACCATTTCGAGCTCCTGGCCTGGTCTGAGACCAAGATCATCCTGCGTTTCTGGATCGTCGCAGCGGCGTTCGGGGCGATCGGGTTCGTCGTCTATCAGCTCAGCGTTCGGGGGTAGCGGGGCCGATGCCCGCCGCCGGCGTCTCCAAGCCGCGGCCGCCGCTGCCGGCAGGGCCGTATCTCGTCGTCGGCTTGGCCCGCTCGGGCGTGGCGTCAGCCCTGGTCTTGCGTGCCCGCGGAGAGGAGGTGATCGGCTGCGATGCGGGCGCGCGCGGGACCCCCGCGCTCGATCATGCCGCGCAGAGGCTTTCGGCCGCAGGCGTCGAAGTCCATCTGGATGCGTCAGGCGACGCCCTTGCCGCCCGCGCCGGGACGCTCATCAAGAGCCCCGGTGTCCCCCAGAACGCTGCCGTCGTGGCAGCGGCGCGGGCCCGTGGCGTGCCCATCCTCGGCGAGCTGGAGCTTGCCTGGCGACTGCTCGAGAACGAGTTCATCGCGGTGACCGGGACCAATGGCAAGACGACGACCACCGAGTGGATCGGCCACGTGCACCATGAGGCGGGCCTGCCGGTGGCGGTCGCCGGCAACGTCGGCACGGCGCTGACCTCGCTGGTCGGGACCGTCGCGACCGACGCGACGATCGTGTGCGAGGCGTCCTCGTTCCAGCTCGAGGACACAGTCGCCTTCGCCCCCGAGGTGTCGGTTCTGCTCAACCTCGCGCCCGACCACCTCGACCGCCACGCGACGTTCGCCGGCTACGTCGCCGCCAAGCTGAAGATCTTCGCGAACCAGGGCAACGACGACGTCGCCGTCGCCCCCCTGGACCTCGAGGTCGAGGATCTCGGCGGCTGCGCTCGGCGGGTGCCGTTCGGCGCGCGCGGCGCCGAGCTGTCTGACCGCGCCGGTTACCTGTGGTGGGACGACGAGCCGCTCATCGACGTGACGGAGATCTCGCTGCCCGGTGCCCACAACCGCGCCAATGCCATGGCGGTCGCCGCGGCATGTCTGGCCCGCGGCATCGACCGCGATGCGGTGGCGGCGGGCCTGCGCACCTTCCGCGGTGTCGCGCACCGGCTCGAGCTCATCACCATGCGCGACGGCGTCGCCTTCGTCAACGACTCCAAGGCGACGAACGTCGCCAGCACCCTCGTGGCGCTGCGCAGCTACGCCGGGGGCATCCATCTCATCGCCGGGGGTCGGGGCAAGCGCCAGGACTTCTCTCCGCTCGCCCCGGCGGTCGCCGAGCGATGTCGCGCCGTGTACCTGATCGGCGAGGCCGCCGCCGACCTCGAGCATGCGCTCGCGCCGGCGCGCGTCGGCGTGCGCTCAGAGGGCGAGCTGACCGCTGCCGTCACCGCCGCGGCGGCCGCGGCCGCCCCCGGAGAGACAGTCC
>JBAQGP010000345.1:0-15608 GCA_049287845.1 Solirubrobacteraceae bacterium
ACCGTGGCCAGGGCGGTCTTGCGCAGCCGCTCGCGCAGCGCCGGCGTGCGCACCACCGACAGCAGCGCGCCGGCCAGCGCCTCGGGCGACGGCTCGACCAGGAGCCCGGTCTCGCCATCGATGATCAGCGACGCGGGGCCCCCCTCGCCGACGGCGATCACCGGCAGCCCGGACGCCTGGGCCTCGAGGATGACCTGGCCGAACGTGTCGGTCCGGCTGGCGAACAGGAACGCGTCGGCGCAGGCGTAGGCACGGGGCAGGTCGGTCCCCGACAGCCAGCCCAGGAACGTGGCATGGTCACCGAGGCGCTCGCGCAGGACGCTCTCCTCGGGTCCGCCGCCGGCCAGCACCAGGTGCAGCCGCGGATCCTCGTCGCGGGCGCGCAGGAAGGCGTCGGCAAGCAGGTCCACGCCCTTCTCCCTGGTCAGGCGCCCGCAGTACATGACGTTGACCTTGCCCCCGAACATCTCCGCATCGCGCAGGCCGGGGTCGAAGCGATCCAGGTCGACCCCGCGGTCCCAGCGGGCGACCCGAGTCGAAGCGATTCCGAGCTCGGCCAGGCGCTCGTCGCTGGCCGGGCTCGGTGACAGGACCACGTCGCAGGCGCCGTAGAAGGCGCCGAGCGCGGCTCCCGCGATGGCCTCCAGGTGGGCCGCCCCGGAGCGCAGGCCCGCGTAGGCGGCCAATTCGGTGTGGTAGCTGCCGATGACCGGCAGGTCGAGGACCCGGGCCAGCAGCCATGCCCCGATGCCCGAAGGCCCGGGCGAGGTGAGGTGGACGAGGTCGTAGCGGCCCTCGGCCAGCGTCTCGACGATGGCGGGAAGGCTCGGCACGCCGACCTGGAGCCCGCGGTAGAAGGGGATGTCGATCTCGGCCACCGCGCTCAGCCGCCGGTCCACGTCGCGGTCGGTCCCGATCACCTCCACCTCATAGCCGGGCACGCCGCGCTCGCGGATCTGCTGGATGGTGTGGGTGACGCCGTGCATCCCACCGAGGCCGTCGGCGACGAGCGCCACCCGTGGCCGGTCGCCGTCTGAGCGGGTCAGCTTGAACTTCTCGCGGCCGAGGAAGGCCGCCGCGGCGGCGTAGGGGATGGCCGGGATGCAGGCGTCGAACAGCGCGGTGGCGTGGCGCCCGAGGTCGCGTGCCGTCGCCTCGGGATCGGCGACGACCTCCTGGACGGCCTCGGCCAGCTTGCGCTCGTGGATGCGCCGGGCGCGCCGGCAGAGGTCGGGGTGGCTGAGCTCACCCTCCTGGAGGAGCTCGAGCAGGGTCTCCTCATCGATCCCGAGGTTCATCGACACCAGCCAGGAGCGCAGCAGGGCGCGGGCGTCGTCGGGCCCGAGGTCGGTGCCGGCGCGTCCGCGGCGCACGTCGCCCTCGCGCATGACCCGTTCGACGATCTGCAGCACCGCCCTCGGATCCGGCGCCCGCCCGTCCTGTGACGGGGCCAGGCTGCGGATGGCCAGTGACATGGCGGCGTGGGTCCACTTGGCCGCCGAGCCCTGGGCGCCGTGGGCCTCGGCACGCCCGGCGCGCACGTGGGCCAGGAACTCGCTCGGGGTGGCGGCGCGCGGAGTCTCGGTGAAGGTGCGCCCGATGTCGATTCCGGCGTGGTCATCCGATCCCCCGATGGCGGTGCCGCCGTGGGTCTCGATGTAGACAAATGCGGGCAGGTTGAGCTCCTTGGCCCGGGAGCCGTTGCGCGTCTCCCAGATGGGGAACAGCTGGGCCAGGCGGCGGCGGTGGCGCGCGGTCAGGGGCGCCTCCACGGCGTAGAACGGGTGCGCCAGGGCGGTGGTGACGCCGTGCTCCTGGAGGTAGGCCGCGCAGTTCTCCACGCTGTCGTTGTGGGCCTGCAGCCACTCGTGGTCCTCGGGAGTGAGCCCGTAGCAGAGGACGTGGACCGCCTGCGGCTCACCGGCGAACCACACGGTCAGCTCCTCGGAGACGAACGTGTCGGGTAGATGAGCGATCGCCAGCGCGCCGTCGATCGTGTCGTGGTCGGTGATCGTCACGAAGTCCATGCCGCGGCGCTTGGCCAGCTCATAGACCTCTTCGGGGGGCGTGGCACATTCCGGCAGGCTCAGTGACCGCTGGATCCCGAGCTTCGACAGCTCCGACGCCGTCGAGTGGACATGCATGTCGGCGCGACTGTTCTCGTTCATGGCCCACAGCATTGGCGCAGGGCCATCCACGGCCGTGAAGAAGGCGCACACATCCTGTGAGGATCCTGTGAACCGGTGCATGCACACCCGCGCCCGGCGAGAACGATGGGGCACATGGCGACGCCGGAGCTGTCCATTGCCGCGGAGACTGACTCCGCGCTGCTGAAACTGGGCCGTCTGCACGTCGAGGTGTCGGTGCGGCCGTTCAGCTTCACCATCCGCCGCAACGGCCGCCGGCTCCTGCGCGCCGGCGGGGCCTGGCTGGCCGAGGGGGACATTCGCGACCAGTTCGTGCAGTTCACCGAGGGCGTGATCGCGCACGAGGAGCGCGCGCCGGCTCAGCGTGCGCGGCACGCGATTGTCATGCGTCAGGCCGAGCGCGGGGTCTGCCTCAGCTTCCGGTTGGACGCCGGGCGCGCCGTCCACGTGCGCATCGAGGTCGTGGCGCCCGACCGCATCCGCCTCACGCTGCATGCGCAAGGCGATCCGCTGCGGCTGGGCTTTGACTGGGACCGGCGCGCCGAGGAGCACCTGGTGGGATTGGGCCTGCGCCACCACGCCCGCTTCGATCAGGCCGGGCGCGAGATCCAGCTCGGTGCCGACCGCCGCTACACCGGCCCGGACTGCCCCGCCGAGATGCTCGCCGAGGGCGGCGTTCCCCAGGGCGACTGCGCCCCGGTGCCGTGGTTGCTGTCGGACCGCGGCTACGGGGTCCTCTGCCGCACCGACGCCAACGGGACGTGCTTCGATCTCGCCGGCGAGCGCATCTCGGTGTCCACCCGTGGCCATGCCGGTCCGCTCGTGCTCGACGTGGTCTGCGCCGGCACGCCGGCAGCCAACCTGCGCGCGCTGTGTCGCCTCACGGGTTTCCCCATGCAGCTGCCGGAGTGGGGCTACGGCTTCTGGAAGAGCCGCGACGTCCACGAGCACCAGGACGACGTGCTCGACGACTACGAGGGGTTTCGCCGCAACGCGATCCCGCTGGACGCGATCGTCATCGACTCGCCGTGGGCGACGCAGTACAACACCTGGAGGTTCAACCCCCATCAGTTCCCCGACGCCCACGGGATGATCTCGCGCATGCGGGCCGACGGCGTCCGCACCGTCGTGTGGGTGACGCCGTGGGTCAACCTCGACTCGCGCGACGGGCAGATCCCGCCCCAGCCGGCCTCCGAGCGGCTGCACGCCCAGCCCGCGCCCAACTACGCCCCGGCGGCCGCCGCCGGCCATTTCGTCACCGACACCGACGGGGAGCCGTTCGTGACCAAGTGGTGGATGGGCACCGGCTCGGTGGTGGACTTCACCAGCCCCGCCGCGGAGGCATGGTGGCGGGAGTCGGCCAAGCAGGTGCTGGAGCTGGGCGTGGCCGGGATCAAGGCCGACGACGGCGACGGCTACTACATCCCCGACAGGGTCAGGCTCGCCGACGGGCGCACCGGCGCGCAGGCGGCGTGGGCGCTGGGCGGAATGCACCGCGAGTGTCTGCAGCGGGCGCTCGACGAGGTCCATCCCGGCGAGGGGGTGCTGTTCGGTCGCAGCGGCTGGACCGGCCAGCACGCCACCGGGCTCACCTGGGGCGGGGACCAGGTGTCTGACTTCTGGTCGCTGCGCGTGCTGGTCGTCGCCGCGCTCACCGGCGCCTGCACCGCGATCTCCAACTTCTCCCACGACGTCGGCGGCTACCTGGGGCACAAGCTGGTGGAGCGCTGTCCCCCCGAGCTGCTCGTGCGCTGGCTGCAGTTCGGCTGCTTCACCCCGCTCATGCACGCCCACGCGCGGATGCCCCAGGAGCCGTGGAGCTACGGCGACCGGGTGCTCGACCTGTACCGCGCCTACGTGCTGCTCCACGAACAGCTCGTCCCCTACATCCGCGCCGCCGCGCTCACCGCGGCGCGCACCGGCGTGCCGATCATCCGTCCGCTGTGCCTCACCGATCCGGCGGACCCGCGGGGCTGGAGCATCACCGATGCCTACGGCTTCGGCCCCGCGCTGTGGGTGGCGCCGGTGCTCGAGCAGGGGATGCGCGAGCGCGAGGTGCCGCTCCCCCGCGGCGAGTGGGTCGAGACGTGGTCGGGCAAGACGGTCTGCGGTGGCGAGGACGTCGTCGTCTGCGCCCCGATCGAGCGCATCCCGGTGTGGGTGCGGGCCGGCTCGATCGTGGTCACCCACCCGGCCGGACACGTGGCGGCCGGTCTGGGCGACGTGCGCGAGTCAGAGCGCCCGCTTCAGGCGACGCTGTGGGGCGAGCCGCCCCTCGGCCACACCGCCGCGCGCCTGGCCGACGGCAGCCGGATCGCCTGGCGGGCAGGGCAGTGGGAGCTTCCCGAGGGTCGCGACGTCACCGTCCTCACGCGCTGAACCGCCCGAGTTCTATTCTCCGCCGGTGCACTTCGGCGAGCTGACAGAGGTGGAGCAGCGCGTCCTAGGCTGCCTCATCGAGAAGCGCTGGACGACGCCCGACCAGTACCCGCTGTCGCTCAACGCACTGCGGCTGGCCTGCAATCAGGCGACCAACCGTGACCCCGTCACCGACTACGACGAGGGCCAGGTGCGCGACGCGGGGCAGCGGTTGTCGAAGTACGGGCTGGCTCGTCTGGCCAGCGGCGCCGGCTCGCGCGCCACCAAGTACCGCCACCTCGGCGAGGAGGGGCTGGGCCTGGACCGCGAGCAGCTCGCCGTCCTGGCCGTGCTGCTGCTGCGCGGCCCTCAGACGCCGGGCGAGCTGAAGATGCGCAGCGACCGCATGGCCCATCTCGCGTCGCTGGCCGACGTCGAGCGCGTGCTGAGCGAGCTCGCCGGCAAGGGCTACTCCGAGCGTCTGGGACGCCGCCCCGGTCAGAAGGAGGACCGGTTCCGCCACCTGCTCGGCGGCCATGCCGGCGATGCCGGCGACGCCCGCGCCGACGGCCCGATTGCCGCCGGAGGCTTTGACGAGCCGGTCACCGCGCCGGGCCTCGCGGAGGTTCGCGAGCGCACCTACGACGAGGAGGCACCCCCGTCGGCCGCCCATGACAACGCCGCGCTGGAGGCACGGGTGGCCGCGCTGGAGGCCGAGGTGGCCGACCTCAAGGCGCAGCTCGCCGACCTGCTCGAGTAGGCCGGCGTCCGTCGGGCTCAGCCCGGCAGCGCCAGGCCGATCACATACAGCGCGCCGCCGACGATCACCCCGGCGAGCGTCATCTCCAGCCCCGCCGCCCACCAGGACCGCAGCGTCACCAGCGACTTGGCCGCACCGACGAGGAAGTGCGCCACCAGCGAGACGAACGCGGCCATCAAGATGGCCACCGTGCCGGTGGTGAAGATGAACGGGATCACCGGCACGATTGCGCCCAGGCCGGTGGAGATGCCGGCGGCGATGGCCGCCTGGACCGGGTCGCCGCCGCCGGTGCCGGTGATGCCGAATTCCTCGGCGCCCAGCGCCTGGAGCATTGCGTCCGGGTTCTTGGCGAGCTGCTCGGCGAGCATGTCGGCGGTCTCCTCCTCCACGCCCTTGAGCTGGTAGAAGAGCGAGAGCTCCTCCTTCTCCTCCTCGGGGTGCTGCGCGATCTCCTGGCGCTCGCGGTCGAGGTTGGCGGCGGCCACCTCGGCCTCGGAGCGCTCGGCGAGGAACGCTCCGGTGGCCATCGACAGCGCCGAGGCGATGGCGCCGGCGAGGCCCGCGGTGAGGACCGCGCTGGAGCCGTTGGTCGCGCCCGCCACGCCGGCGACGATCCCGAACACGGCGGCCAGGCCGTCGTTGGCGCCGTAGATCGCGCCGGAGATCCAGCTCGCGCCGGTGCGGTGCCACTTCTCGCGCCCCAGGATCTTGTCCAGGCGCGCCTGAGCCCCGGGGACCGCCACCACGGGACCGTCGCCTCGTTCGGGGGGTGGGGAGGCAGGGGGAGCGGTGACCCCCCCGTCCCCGCCGTCGGCGCGGCCGCCGCCGGCGCGCATGTCGGCCACGGCCATCGAGTGCGAGCGCTCCTCGCGGCGGATGTCGCGCAGGAGCTGGTCGGTCACCGCGTCTCCGGTGGAGCGCTTGTAGAGGTCGTCGACCTCCTCGTCCTCGGCGGCCTCGCGCGCCGCCAGCAGCCGGTCGATCGGCGCCACCCGCGTCTGAAGGCGCAGCCACAGCGGCACGGTGACGGTGTCGGGGTGCGGGACGGCCACGCCCAGCTCGGTCATGCGCTGCTCGAGGCGGCGGCGATGGCCACCCTCGGCGTCGGCCATCTTGCGCATGATCTCGGCCTCGCGCGGGTCCAGTCGGCGCGCGATCAGGCCGTAGACGGCGCCCGCGAGGATCTCACCGCGCCAGGCCGTGAGCAGGCGCTCAGAGACTTCGTCGGGCGGCGCGGACATCGAGTCCAAGGGTACTCGGGGCGCTCGCTAGCGTCTGCGGTCCGATGCCGGCCCGGACCCACATCACCTTCCGTCAGGGCCGCGTCGACTCCGGCGACGGAGCCGCGCTGGCCCAGGCGATGCGCGACGAGATCGCCGTGCTCTACGAGGGTCTCGACCTCGACGGGGACACCATGCCCAAGGCCGGAGCGGCCGAGCTCAGCCCGCCGGGTGGCGCGTTCGTCGTGGGCTATCACGAGGGCGTCCCGGTGTGCTGCGGGGGCGTCAAGCGCCTGGACGACGAGCGCTGCGAGATCAAGAAGATGTACGTGATCCCGGAGCTGCGCGGCCAGGGCGTGGCCCGGGCGCTGCTGGGTGAGCTCGAGGACGTCGCGCGAGGGCTCGGGTATGCGGTCGCCCGGCTGGACACCGGCCCCAAGCAGGGCAACGCCGAGGGGCTCTACCGCGACGAGGGCTACGTTGAGGTGCCCGACTTCAACGGCAACCCGGTGGCGGTGTTCTGGGGCGAGAAGCCGCTGTAGCCCGGCCCCTACAGGATCCCGATCTCAGAGTTGTCGCCGACCATGAACCGGTAGGCGCGCGGCTGGCGATCGCCGCGGCCGATCTTGACGTTGCGTCCCAGCAGCGAGGACTCGATGCGCCCGTCGAGGTCGCGGACCTCGGAGCCGCTCAGCAGGATCGAGTGCTCGACCTCGGCGTGGGCGATCACACAGTCCTCGCCGACCGCCGTGTAGGGGCCGATGTAGGCATCGGTGAGGCGGGCCCCGGCGCCGATGATCGCCGGGCCGCGCACTGACGAGCGCTCCAACCGCGCCCCTGCCTCCACGATCACCCGACCGTGGGTCTGGGAGTCGACGAGCTCGCCCTCCACGCGCGTGGTGATCGTGTCCAGGACAAGCCGGTTGGCGGCCAGCATGTCCTCCAGGCGACCGGTGTCCTTCCACCATCCCTTGACGACGTGGGGGTCCACGCGCAGGCCGGTGTCGACGAGGTGCTGGATCGCGTCGGTGATCTCGAGCTCGCCGCGGGCGGACGGAGAGATCGCCCGCGCGGCGGCGTGGATGGCAGGCGTGAACATGTAGACGCCCACCAGGGCCAGGTTCGTGCGCGGCTGCGCCGGCTTCTCGGCCAGGCGCACGACGACGCCGTTCTCAAGCTCGGCCACCCCGTAGTTCTCCGGGTCCGCGACCTCCGTGAGCAGGATGAGGGCGTCGGGCGCGTGCTCGTTGAAGGCGCCCACCAGGTCCCCGATCCCCCCTTGGAGCAGGTTGTCGCCCAGGTACATGACGAACGGGGCGTCACCCAGGAAGGGCTCGGCGGTGAGGACGGCGTGGGCGAGGCCCGCCGGCTCGTCCTGGACGATGTAGGTGATCCGCACGCCGAACCGCGCGCCGTCACCGGTCACCGCACGGATCTCGTCGCCGGTCTCGGGGGCGATGATGATCCCCACGTCCTGAATGCCGGCGTCGGCCATCGCCTGGATGGCGTAGAACAGGACGGGCCGGTTGGCCACCGGGACCAGCTGCTTGGCGCTCGTGTGGGTGATCGGCCGCAGGCGTGTGCCCTTGCCGCCCGACAGGATCAGACCCTTCAGTGCCGGCATCGCGCGCAAATCTAGTGGATGCGACCGGGCTGGTGCCGCCGAAGGGCGGCGCTAGTAGGTGCCGCTGAGCTTGCGGTGATCCCAGGTGGCCGTGCGGCCGAGTACGAACCGCAGGGCCACGCGCTTGCGCGCCTGGGCGAGGATCGCCTCATCGATCCCCACCGAGGTCCCCCCGCCGGCGTAGCGGGCCAGGATCTCGGCGCCCAGCGCGGCCACCTCGTCGGTGGCGCGGTACAGCTCGGTGGTGGCCTCGAACATCACGCCGCGCAGCTGGTCGTAGCTCTCGCCCGTCTCGATCTGGAGGGTCGCCCGCGGGTCTCGCTCCAGGTTGCGGATCTTCTGGGACCTGGCGTAGGTCCATGCCCAGATGTCGGTGTCGCGCACGACGAACCACAGCGGCATCAGGTGCGGCCAGCCGCGGACGCCGTTGGTGGCGCAGATGAGCGTGCGCTGCTCGGCCAGGAACGCGCTCAGCTCGGCATCGGTCATCTGGATCTGGTCGCGACGACTCATGAAGTAAACGTATGGGTTTAGTTGAGAGGCGGCGCCGTGCGCGCGGGCCGGACGGGCGCCCTGCTAGGAGACGAGCTGAGCGCCGGCGCCGATCGCCTCGGCGGCGTGGCGCACCGACTCGCGCGCATCGGCGGGCTCGAGGATGACCGCGTCACCGGCCTCCTTGAGGGTCTCGCGGACCAGCCAGTCAACGCCGGCGAAGCCGAGCTCCACGATCAGCGCCCCGTCCTGGAGCTCGGAGACGACGTGACGCTCCTCACGCGCCCAGCGGGCCCGCTCCGGTGAGATCCAGACGCGGGCGCGACTGGAGGCGGGGACCTCGCCGGTCCTGGGCCAGCCGTCGACGTCGGCGGCGGGGTCGACGTCGGGGCGAGCCTCGAAGCCCTCCTCGGTGACCGAGGCGGACTTGATGCGATCCAGCCGGAAGTGACGGACGCTGTCGCGCGTGGGGTCGAAGCTGGCCAGGTACCAGCCCTCGCGGCCGTTGATCAGCGCATAGGGCTCGACCCGCCGCGTGGTGAACTCGTCCTCGTTCTCCTTGTAGTACTCGAAGATCAGCATCCGCCGGCGGGCGATGGCGCTGGAGACCACGCCGGCGATCTCCACGTTGTCGCCGCCGGGGGCGGCGAACTGCAGACCCTCGTGAACGGGGTCCTCGCCCAGTGCGCCGACGACCTTCCGGCGCACCGAGGTCAGCGATCCCTCGGGGATGTGCTCGCCGATCAGATCGATGGCCGCGATCAGGGCCTTGGCCTCGACGGGGAGCAGGCGCGCCGGGCGCGCGAAGGAGTCGCCGTAGGGCTCAGGGTCGACCTCGATCGAGCCGTCGGGGTGGATCTCGGCGTAGAGGACGTAGGTGCCGGCGCCGAAGTTGACGACGTTGAGGACCGAGATGTCCTCGCGCAGCTCCTGATCGGACACCTTGAGCGCGCCGCACAGCTCTTGGGCGTCGAGCTGGCGCCCCGCGCGGCCGGCCTCGATCAGGATGCTGGCCAGCGTCACCAGCCGGGCGAAGCGCTCGGGACGGATGGCGGCGTCGGCCCGGTGGCCGTTGGACTCATCGCTGTCGCCGTCGCCGCGGCCGCGGGACGGGGAGGCGTTCAGGCCCGCGGCTTCCGCGCCGGCCGGCTCGTCGTCCTCCCGGGCGCCCGCGGGCGAGGGGACGGGATCGGCGACCTGAGGCTCGCCGGAATGGCGCTCCACGAGAACCCCGACGCGTTCGCGGAGCTCGTCGACGAGCTCGGGAGGACCGACCACGCGGGCGTTCTCGCCCAGGCCCAGCACCCAGGCGATGAGCTGGCGGGAGTTGGCATAGGGCGTGACGAAGAGCACGTCGTCGTCGATGGGGCGGGTCTCCCCGTAGCGTCCGAAGTGGCGCTCGATCTGCCAGGCGATGCGGCTGCCGATCCAGACCTCGGCGACGCCCACCGGATCCCCGAACTGCCAGTCGATCCGGTTGGCGTAGCCGCGCGGATCGAAGTTGTCGGGGCGCTGGAAGTCGTGCTCGGCCTTGGTGGCGTACCCGACCTTGCCGCGGATGCGCGAGAGGCGGAAGACCCGGATGGCGTTGCGCTCATGGGAGCGGCCCACGACGTAGAACTGGCCGCCCTGGTAGAGAAGCTGGTAGGGGTCGATGCGGCGCGTCCCCACTGCGTCGCGCTCCATCGTGTGGTACTCGAAGACGATCGTCTTGCGCCGGAAGATGGCGGTTTCGATCTTGGCCAGGCGGTGGGATACGTCGTGACCGCCGGCCGAGCCGGTGATGCCGAGCGCGACCGTGCTCTGCTCCGGCGTGGACAGTGGGCTGGGCCGCCCCCACGAGATCTGCTGGAGCGCGAGCCGCAGGGGCTCGGCGTAGGCGAACTCCCCATCGAGCAGCTGAAGCGCCGTGTGGAGCGCCGCCAGTTCCTGGTCGGTGAAGGCGATCGCGGGCAGGTGGAAGTTCTCCGGAGGCAGCGAGTAGTTCTCCTGTTCCACCAAGCCGTCCACCGGCTTCTCCACCGACAGCACGATGCCCAGGGCCTCCAGCTCGGAGCGATCGGCATAGAAGCGCCGTGCGAACGCGTCCTCGTTCATGACGCTGTAGCCCTCGACGTCGCGCCTGATCTCCGGCGCCGTCACCGGGCGGCGCTCGGCCATCAGGTACGAGATCAACGAGAGCTGACGGATCAGTTTCTCGGTGTCCTTGGCCATCCCCGCAGCAACTCTAGCCGGGGGCCCGGGACGGCGAACCTGCCTGGGCTCCAACACACGGAATTTGCGCGCTTTTGGCGCACGCCGTCACAAGTGTGCCCCGGCCGGCCGTCGCGCGCGTGGTCGGAAACGCTCGATCAGGCGGCGCGGCGCTCGTCGCCGGCGACCGCCGGCGGGGGCCCGGGCGCCGCGAAATAGGCGCCTCCCCCTATCCCCTTGTCATACGAGGACCACTGCGCGCCCGCGGGGAGCGCCTTCTCGATCCGGTCAAAGCTGCCCAGCCGGCCCCCGAGGTTGTCGGCCATGTGGACGAGCGTCGCCTCCCGCGTGCATGGGATGACCGGGCTGCCGTGCTCGAGCGAGCCGTGGTGGCTGAGGATGATGTGAAGCACGGCTTGGGCGGTTTGCTCGGGGAACTCGCCAAGGCGCTCGATCAGGCTCCGCACGCGGAAGTAGCCCAGGGGGATCTCGCCGTGGAGCCGGCCCTGATCAGACATCTCGATGGCGTCGTCGCGCAGCTCGTAGGCGTCGAGCTTGCCGATGTCGTGCAGGAGGGCCCCCGTGACCGCGACGTCGCGGTCGATGCCCGGGAAGGTGGCCGAGATGGCGCTCACCGACTGCGCCACGGTCAGCGAGTGCTCGAGCAGCCCGTGGCGGTAGGCCTGGTGGTAGTGCTTGGCCGCGGGCGCGTCGCGGAACTGCGGCCACGCTGGCGCCTGGGCACCCAGGGCCGCCTCGAGCAGGCGGCGCAGATCGGGATCCTGGACGGTGGCGACCAGCTCCCGCAGGTCAGCCTCCATCTGGGCGATCGGCCTGCCCGGCCCGTCCAGCAGGGCCTCGGCGTCGTACTCGTCTGGATCGGCAGGCCGGATCGCCTCCACGACGAGCCGGCCGCCGTGCGTGGGGTGCACCGAGAATCCCCCGACCACGTGCACCACCTCCCCGGTCCGGCACACCGCCCGCGCGGCCGCGACGTCATCGAGCACGACGGCAGGGAGGGCCCCGCTGCGGTTGCCGAGCGTGAGCTTGAGGTACTCCTCGCCCTCACGCCGGCGGCGCACATCGACGGCTCGGAGGAGGAGCACCCCCGCGACCCGGCTTCCTTCCCGAAGCTCTCGAACCTGCATGATCGCGGACGAAGATAAAGCCGGCCTCGGACGGTTCCGCGGGTGAAATGCGCTGCGTAGGCGGGGTCAGAGCCCGGGCGGGTGGCCCGCTGCGCAGGCGGGGTCAGAGCCCGGGCGGGTGGCGGACCGAGAACGTCTTCAGATCGGGCTCGTTGGCTGAGCGGTCCGACCAGCGCGAGCCGGTCTCGGCCAACGCGACGGTGTCAAAGCGCAGGCCGGCCACGTACATGAATGTGTGACCGGCGTTGGCGAACACGGTGATCCATCTGCCCGGTCCGGGGTCGCCCCAGCGCTCGAGATCGCCCGAGACGACGGTGTGATCGAGCAGGTGCGCGGCGGCGAAGACGTAGCTGATCGAACCCGAGCAGTCGTACGCGCTGTCCTGGAAGGTCATGTGGCCGCCGCCGTAGCGATAGGGCAGCCGGGCGATCTGGTTGCCGGCGGCGATCACCGCTCCGACCGCGGCCGGCGCGCCGATCGGGGCCACCGCCAGGCCGTCGGGCGTGAGCGTCGCCTGGCTTGTGGAGGCGCTCATCCCGCTCTGGGCCAGCTGCTTGCGGATGTCGGCGACCGACAACGGTTCGGGCAGCGCCGACGGCGTGCCGGCGACGTCGACGCTCACCCCGGCGCTCGGGGGAGCCGAGGCGGTGTCGATCTTGGCCGAGGCACCCGCGACCGGCTGCACCACCTGGGGATGGGCCGGGGGAAGCGGCGCCGCCGAGGTGGCCGACGACGACGCGGTGCCGTTGCCCGTCGCCTGGCCGGCGCAGCCGGCGCAGCCGGCAGTGACCAGCGCCGTCAGCGCGACCATCGTGATCCTGCGCCTACGCACTTGGCCGAGTATGCCGGACGGTCCCGGGCCGGGAGCGGCGCTCAGCGATCGAGCCGGCCGCGGTGCGGGGCGGCCGGCGCTCAGTCGTCGAGATGGCCTGAGTAGAGCGCGAACACCGCGCCCTGTGGATCCTGCGCCACCCCGATCCTGGCGACCCCGATGTCGGTGTTGCCCATGAGCACGTTCCCGCCCAGCTCGGAGACCTGGGCCAGGGTCGCGTCGAGGTCGCCGGTGGCGAAATAGACGATCCAGAACGGGGGGGTGCCGGGTGGCATCGGTGGGCGGATGCCACCGTTGGAGCGGCCGCCGTTGTTGATGACGAGGTAGGGCATGTCCCCACCCTCCATCGGACTCGTCGTCCAGCCGAAGAGGCCGCCGTAGAACGCGGCCGAGCCGTCGAGGTCGGGTGAGCCGAGCTCGTTCCAGCACAGCGCGCCGGGGGCGTTGACGAGCTGAGCGCCCAGGTGCTGATTGGGCTGCCAGATGAGGAACCACGCGCCCTGGGGATCCTGGATCACCGCCATGCGGCCGGCCTCCATGACGTCAAATGGGGGCGCGTGCACCGTCGCGCCGAGCTCGGCGGCCTTGGCCGCGGTCTGATCGGCGTCGGCCACCGTGATGTACGAGTTCCACGACGGCGGCACTCCCGCCTCGCGCTGCTGCTGGGGCTGAGGCGAGATCGCCGCCACCCGCTTACCGTCGATGGCCGCCATCGAGTACATGACTCCCTCGCCGGCGGGCATATCGGTGATCTCCCAGCCGAAGAGACCCGTGTAGAAGGCCTTGGCGGCCTCCTGGTCGGTGGTGTTCAGATCGGTCCAGCTGAAGGTCCCGGGGGCGTGCTGCGTGCGTTCTCCCATGGGGCGACGCTACCACTGGGCGGGGGCCCGGTGAAAACAATCGCTCCCCGTTCACATCTCGTTAACGATAGGTTCACCGCAGAGCTACGTGGCGCGGGCCCGCGTTGACGACCAGGGGTCGCGCATCCTCCTCAAACCTCAAGGGAGCGATATGGCACGACGCCCATTCTTGGCGCTGGTGGCCGCGTCCGCCGCGGCCGGATTCTCGGTCGGGGGGGCTACGGCGGCGAACGCCGGTCCACATCATCGCGCTCACCCTCAGCGCAGCCATCGGCGGCAAAGCCGAGCGCACGACGGCGCGCCGCGATCGGCCACGCCGATCAGGCATCTGGTGGTCATCTTCCAGGAGAACGTGTCCTTTGACCACTACTTCGGCACCTATCCCAACGCGGCGAATCCAGCCGGCGAGCCCCCGTTCCACGCCGCCCCGGGCACACCGTCCATCAATGGACTGAGCGGACCGCTGCTCACCGACAACCCCAACGGAGCCAATCCGCAGCGACTCGACCGCACCCAGGCGCTCACCTGCGATCAGAACCACGGCTACACGGCCGAGCAGAAGGCCTACGACATGGGCCTGATGGACAGGTTCATCCCCTTCACGGATGTGGAGAGCTGCGCGCCGCCGGACACGACGGCGCCGAACCTGGTTCTGGACTACTACGACGGCAACACGGTCACCGGGTTGTGGAACTACGCGCAGCACTTCGCGTTGAGCGACAACTCCTACTCATCGACGTTCGGTCCGTCCACTCCGGGGGCGATCAACGTCAGCGCGGGCAATACGTTCGGCGCGATCTGTGGTCCCGCCAGCGCGACGATCAACGTGGTTCCGTGCACCGGCACTCCGGGAGCGCCGACGAACACGACGCCTGGCTCGTCCCAGCCCCAGGGTCCCGGCACGATGTACAGCGACGCGGACCCGTATTGGGACGTCTGCTCGGGGGCGCAGCAGGACAAGCACACCGCCGACCAGACGATCCAGATGGGCGGCACGAACATCGGTGACCTGCTCGATCGCGCCGGGGCGACGTGGGGCTGGTTCCAGGGTGGATTCTCGAGTCCCGCCTACGTTCCCGGCCGGCCCGGCACGGATGACCTCTCCGCCGTGTGCACAGGGGCGCACGACAACATCGGAGGCGCCTCGCAACTCGACTACAACCCGCACCACGAGCCGTTCCAGTACTACGCCTCCACGGCGAACCCGCAGCACCAGCCTCCGACGTCGATCGCGATGATCGGCCGCCAGGACCAGGCCAACCATCAGTACGACCTCAAGGACTTCTGGGCGGCGGCTGACAACGGCAACCTGCCGGCGGTGTCATACCTGAAGGCTCCCGACTACCAGGACGGCCACGCCGGATACTCCGATCCCCTCGACGAGCAGAGGTTCGTCGTGAGCACGGTCAACGGTCTGCAGAAGCTCTCGACGTGGAGGAACACCGCGGTCGTGATCGCCTATGACGACAGCGACGGCTGGTATGACCACCAGATGGGTCCGGTCATCACGCAGTCACAGACGCCATTGGACGCGCTGACCGGCGCGGGTACCTGCGGGACGACCCCCGCGCGGGTGCCGAGCGGTCAGGAGGGGCGCTGCGGTGTCGGCCCGCGGCAACCGCTGCTGGTCGTCTCTCCATACGCCAAGACCAACTACGTGGACGGCACGTTCACCGATCAGGCGTCGGTTCTGCGGTTCATCGAGGACAACTGGCTGGGAAGTGAGCGCATCGGGGGCGGCGCCGCCGATGCCGATGCCGGCACGCTGGACAACATGTTCACCTGGCGCGCGCGGTCTGATCGCCGGTTGTTCCTCGACCCCACGACGGGCGAGCCCATCTACGGCGGGCACTGAGCAGCGCCCGCGACTGACGATGGGGCCCTGCGCACGTCGTGCCGGGGTGGGGCCCGGCGCACGTCGTGCCGGGCCCCCGCGTCAGGCGGCCAGGCCCGAGCCGACCCAGTCTCCACTGC
>JBAQGP010000346.1:0-6463 GCA_049287845.1 Solirubrobacteraceae bacterium
AGTTCGAGGCGACCGCTGCCGTCTGGCGTCTGGAGCATGGCGATGTTGGCGTGGTTGCCGTCGAGGCCCACGGCGGTGTCGGTCCACTCGCCACTAACCGTGTCGCGACCGAGGACAGTCAAACCAAGATCGGTAAAGAACGCGATTGTCGCCTCGAGGTCACTGACTGCGATACCGACATTCTCGAGTTTGATGGGCATCCGCAGCACGCTACCGACTGCAGGGTCAGTCCGCTGGAGCAAGCGATCAAAACAGACCCGCTTCCACAAAAACTCCGCACTCTCGCCGCGGATCTCCACGACGCGCAAGACGACCGCTTCCAGCCAGATCCTGCCGCGAGCTACGACCCGGGAGGCAGCCCGATCAGAGCGCAAACCGAGGGGCCGAGCGCTTGATCACCTCATCGCAGTCAGGGTTCCCGTCTCAGACGAACCCAACAGGGCGGGTTCGGTTGTCGCTTTCGCGCGCTGGGATCGTCCGGGACATCGAGCTGCTGGCGAGTCCATTCACAGAATGCGCTCGCCGATTCGAGAGTGTCGGTCGGAGACCGTTCGACAGCGCAAGCGCTCACCGAACTCTCGTGATTTCCCGCGCGACTCTTCCGCTCCGTGGCGTTCGGTCCCACATGGAGCGACCCGTCCGAGGCGTAGGCTCCCGCCGGTGAGCGCCACCCTGCGCACGCTGCGCGCCGGCCGTGTTGGCGCGCTCGTCGAGGCCGCGTTCGCTATGCCGCCGCGGTCGAGGTGTTCACCGACGAGAACAGTGGCAATGGGGCTGGGACTCGCCTGCGCAGTAGGGAAGGCGTGATGGAGCGATCCGAAACGTCAGCAACGCCACGTCCGCTGCGCCTCTCCATCCACGTCGACAAGCGCGGCTGGCGCGTCATCGCGCGCCGCCCCGACTTCCGCGCCCGCTTCTGCTGTACCGGGTTCGACACCAAGGAGGCTGCACTGGACTGGTGCCAGGGACTCGGATAGCAGGAGCAGCGCCCGGTCTCGGTCCACGTGACGGACGCCGACGAGGAGCATGAATACCACGCGTTCCCGTACCCAGCGCCTCCCAAGCCGCCCGTTGTCGCGGAGGCTCATCTTCCACGATCCCGCGAGGAGCGTTCAGGGGATGACCTCGGACCAGGCCTGAGCTGACCCCATCCGCCGGTCGCCGCGGGCCATCGCTTGTTCGGTCAGCCTTCCCGTTGCGGGCACCCGCTGCCGCGATTAGCCCAAAGGCGGTAGCCGAGCCAGAGAGCCCGCCGATTTTGTCTACCTGTCGCGTCCCAGGGTCGCGGGCGAGGCTAGAGCAGCCGATACGGTTTTCAGCCGTGGTTGAGCAGATCGAGGAATGGGCAGGTCGAGTCAGCCACTACTTCGGCTTCCTTGAGGAGTACCGCTTCGCCTCGTCCCCTGATTGGGCGTCGCCAGTCCGTGGCGCACCGGCGTCGTTTATATGTCGGCGACGAGCGCGGTGGCGGTCGATCGCAGCCGCGAGTACCGACGCGTCGAGGTCACGATTGCGCGGCTGAAGGACGGGCGGTTGCCGCCGACCCGCGTGTTCGTCACGGCGCAGCCGTTTGACGATGTGCAGCTGGACAACGTGATCGAGGCTCGCGCTCCTGGTCAGCGACGCTGGAGCAACGCTCCGCAGGGGCTGGCAGAAGACCAGATAGACGAACAGTTGCAGTTCTGGGCTACGACCCTCACGGAGGTCGCCGAGGACTTCCTTGAGGAGAGCTTTGACGCCCTCGAAGATGGTGAACGCGCCGTCCGAGACCGCATGGCTGGGCGGCGACAGCAGGTCACAGTCTGGCTTCCACACAACGCGACAGACCAACAAGCCGAAGAGGCGGCGCGACGGACACGCGAGACTGTCCCCCGTGACGTCGAGGTGGTCGTCAAGCGTCGTGGTCCGTCTCGCCAAGACACGAACGGCTGATTGGCACTTCCGCTTTGATCGACAAGCGGCAGCCAAACGCCTTGTGTGTCCGGTGAGCGATGGTCAACGGACACTCAGCCGCTAGGTTGCTACGAGCGCGAGCGGAGACCGTCTTGATTCGGAGCGTCGGCGGTGACGGTTCCGCTGCCGGCGCGGGCGGCGGCTTCTGGATGCTGCGAACGCCCAACGCCGGGGCCGACAGTCGAAATGACCAGGGGTCGGCCTCTGCTCGTCAGTCGGGCTCGCGGAACCGCAAGATTCGCGCCCACCGCCAGCCCAGCCCGAAGCGAAAAAGCATGAACACCAGCGCGTACCCACCGATCAAGACGACGAACCCCGCCCAGCGGCTCCGAACCACGAACAGGGCGATCGCCAGGACGATCGCCAAGGCGATCACCATCAGTAGGCGTGTCACAAACGGCGTTCGGCGTCGACGTTGCGGATGAGCAGATCCAGCCGGCGGGCGCGATGAGCGGTCAGCACGATTTCCAGGCACAGCCCCACGCTACACCTAGTCGGCGGAGCAGTCACCCCCACCTCGGCCTGGCAGCCGGCGGCGCGTCCCTCGGCCCAGATGAGGGAATGGCAGTGCTCGCTAACCGTTCCCTTCTGAGACGCCCGGTCGCCGGGGCCTCTCGGCCTCGACGGCTGCTAGGAAGCGTCCGGTCGCGATGGTCATGTGCGAGCGGCTCGGGCTTTCCAGCCCTCGGCTGTGAGCCGCCACAGCCGCTCACCGTAGACATCGTCATGTTCGGCGGGCGCCACCCAGCCGGCCGCGACTGCAACCGCCCAAGTCTCGCTCACCCTGCTCTCGCTGACGAACAGCTCCCAGGCCACAAGGCCTGCGCTCGCGCCACCGAGCTCATCAAAGTCGGCGAGGACCTCGAGCAATCCGTGCTCTGAAATCTTCTCCATACGACACTCCACGGCGCCCCGAAATCGGGGGATTGCGTGGCATCTCTCACATAACGAGGTGCGGGCCCCGCAACTTCCTCGAAGATCAGGAGCCGGATTCCTCGCCCGTCGAACCGCTATCCGCGACCACACACCGCCTCGCTCTTCGCGCCGTACCGGGCGTTCGGCGTCGCGGATACCGAACGTTCACTGCCACGAGGCACACTTCGGAACCGCGGCCTGGATCTGTGTGCTGCCGGCTGCTCGGCCGACGTTTCGGATGGCCTGGGTTGGCGTTGAGCTCCGGCTTCAGCCTGACGGCACCTGATGGAGGAGAAAGAATCTGATCATTTCGGCCGACGCGTCCGGGCCTTGTGGATCGGTGTAGGACCCGGTAGGACTGCCGCCGGCCCAGGCGTGACCGGCACCGTGGATCATCCATGACTGTGCGACGGCCGTGCCCCGGAGGTTGTGGTGAGCGATGCTGGTGTATGGGCGCCCGGTGTCGTTCTGTTTCTTTATCGGTCCGTGCTGGACGGTGGTGTCGCCTACCGCGAGCCGGGCGGCGATGAGCTTGTCGGCGTTGACTGGGGCCACCGTCGCGTCCTGGTCGCCGTGGATGACGATCAGGGGGACCGCACTGGTTGCAGTCGGCGTCCCGCCGGTCCGCATCGCGGTGAAGGCGGACCCGACGTCGTGGGCGGCGCGGTAGGCGATCCCGGAATGCACTCCGACCGCCGCGTAGAGGTCGGGGTAGGTTGCGGCCATCACCGCGGCCATGGCGCCACCCGCGGAGAGCCCGGCGACGTAGACACGGGCGGGGTCGACGGCGAGGTCGCTGATGACTTGGCGGGTGATGCCGGCGATGATCGCCGGCTCGCCCCTGCCGGCGCGCTGGTCGGCGGGGGAGAACCAGTTCCAGTAGCCCCCTTGGTTGGCTGCCCTGGATTGCTGGGGGTAGGCGACGAGGAAGGCATGTCGCTCGGCGAGATCGTTCATGCGGGTGCCAGCCGCGAAGTCCGACGCGTCCTGTGACCCGCCGTGCAGCATGACGACGAGCGGCACCCGACTGCCGGTGTAGCTGGTGGGCACGTAGACGTCGTAGGTCCGCGTCCCAGCGGCTTCGGAGTGGGTGAGGTGGCGTGTCGCGCCACTGGCGGCAGCGGGCGCCGCCGCGCGACGGCGAGACGATGACGATGTTCTTCTGCTCAACCTGGCGGGGCTGACCATGCCTGCGGCGCTCGATTCGGCCGGTGCGACGGGAATGGTGCTACCGGCGGCGAGACTCTGCTGCAGCAGGGCCGAGGCCTCTCGCAACCGCCCGGCCTTGGTCAGCCGCAGCGCCTCGACCATCGCGGCATTCCTCGCGTCGTCCATCGCACGTCCTTTCAGAATGTGGTCATCCAGCGACCTGCGTAGGTCGCTGCCCGCGTGCTACAGCCACCGCGCGTGCGGAAACGCCGATTGCGCCGATCGCTCACCTCGTGCGCGACGCGAGCGCCGCCTTCACCTGGGGAGGCGCCCGGAACGCGCCGAGAACCTCGACCGCGGCGATCGTCGCGACCGCGAGATCCGGTGAGACGTCATCGGCAATGCTCGCCAACCCCAAGACACGCAACTCGACCATATGGCCGCTGTCACGCAGCGCCTCGAGGTCGGGGCGGCTGTAGTGCGCGCTGCCGAGCACCAGTTCGCGGCGGGCCACCGTACTGTCCAGAGCGTTTGACCGGGTCTCAAGCTGGCGTCGGATCGCCGTCCGGATGAAGTCCGTGCGATTGCCGAAGAAGCCCTCGCTGACAAGCAGATCGATCTGACCCAGATCGACCACGCCCACATTGATGGTGATCTTCTCGCTCTTATCGACCTCGGCCATCCCCGGACCTACCCCCAATCGATCGCTGAACATCTCTCTACCATCCTACTACCATCCAGATAGATGGTAACGGCGAGAGTCCGTACATCGTCGCGCACGAGCGTGTTCGGCCGACGATCGACAAATGCAACAGATGCCGTGCTGGGCGGCACTTGCGGCGGGTTGGCCGCCGCCTGACGACGGTCGTTAGGCTGCCGCGCGATCGTCTGGCCGCTGCCCAGCGGCGAGTCCGACGCGACCACGCTGCCGCACCGAGAACGAAGGAGATCGATGGCTGCCTATCTCATCTACGCCCGCAAGGAGATCACCGACGAAGCGAAGTCGCGGGAGTACAGCCGACAAGCAGTACCTCAGATCCAGCAGTTCGGTGGTGAGGTATTGGCTGCCCGCGGAGCGGTCGAGGTCCTTGAGGGCGACTGGCGACCCCAGTCGGTGACCGTCCTGAAGTTCGAGGACATGGAGGCGCTCAAGGCCTGGTATGACTCGCCAGACTACGCGCCGCTCAAGCAGATGCGCCTGGACAGCAACATCGGCGACATCATCGCGATCGACGGCTCCTGAGCCCAACCGCGCCTGGCGCGGCGTGCGGTCCCTCCCCCTCGTTGAGGTGAGGCCGCTGTGCGCTGGACGTTTGGGTAGTGAGACCCTCTGACGGCCGGTGTCGCACGCCGCCGTCGCTGCGCGGGTTCTGAGTCGCTCGACGCGGTGCTGTGCTGCGAGGCTGGCGCGCGCGGCACAATCCCTTTGTGTCGAGAACGCGTCCTTTTGCTGGGCTTGCCAGAGACCCGGATGCCACCCTAGACGTCCTGGCGCTCGCTCTGGCAGCGGAGTTTCGTGACGTCGACGCGGCCGGCGCGATGAGAAGGCTCGACATCCTCGGTGCGGAGCTCTCGCGTGCCGCTGAGCAGACGAACGGGATGCCGGAGGCGCACGCGCTTGCCTGCGGACAGATCATTGGCGCCGCTCACGGATTCGTCGGCGATCGAGAGCGCTACGACGACCCCGGCAACTCCATGCTCGACCTCGTGCTCACGCGGCGTCGCGGTCTGCCGATCCTGCTGTCGGTCGTGTATGTCGAGGTCGCTCGCAGAGCCGGAATCCAGATCGCCGGTGTCGGTTTGCCGGGCCATTTCGTCGTCGGTCATTTCGGCACAGATCCACCGGTGCTCTTGGATCCCTTCGCTGGCGGCGGGCGACTACACACCGACGCCGCGCCGGAGTTCGTGAGGCCCTGGCAAGCGCATGAAGTCGCGATGCGGATGCTCAACAACCTCGTGATGGCCTACGACCGGCGAGGCGACGTCAGCGCTGCGATCCACGCCGCCGAGTTGCGCCTAATGCTCCCTGCCGAAGCATCGCACCGCGACATCCTGCATGCCCAGCTCCGGGCCATCCAGGCACGACTCAACTGACCTGAGATCGGCCTTAGACGAACCACGCCGCAGTCGCAAAAGACGTTGGTTTGCACGTCCCGGTGGATCTGAACACCCGGATCGACGTCCCGGCGTGCGCTGAACCATCCTTTGCGACACGCGGCGCCGGCTTGGGCGGTTGGGGACGGCAGGAATCACCCCACGGCCACCGACGTCTGGCGAGACGCAGGGGCTGCGGTTGTCGTCGCATCCCACCCGCAGCCGGAACGTCATCGCCGGCTACCCGGTTGGTCCTTTTCGCGGCTCGTTGATTCGCGCTTGTGCAATGCGTAGCGCCAAAAGCCCGAGATCGAGTTCCCCATGTCATAGGCGTCGCCGGGAGAGTCGGGAC
>JBAQGP010000347.1:0-2909 GCA_049287845.1 Solirubrobacteraceae bacterium
GGCCGAGGCCGCCCTGGCGCCCTTTGACCGCCAGGGCAGACGCCACAGGGGGAACGGGAGCAGCGCGGCGATCTTCGCGGCGGTGCTGCGCCGCGTGAGCAGCGTCTCGTCCACACCGGCCATCAGGGCGACGTGGCGGCACGGCTGGCAGTGGGCGAGGTGACGCGCGAAACGACGACGGTCCCGGATACCAAGGCTGCTGACCGTGCGCAGTCGCCCGCCATCGATTGCGGTCTGGATCTGCTCGCAGCGCCGGCCGCTGGCCAGCTCCTGGTATTCCTCGCCGAGCTTGCGACGGGCGCGGAACAGACTGCTCTCGACCATCTGACGGGTCATGTCGAGACGCAGACCGATCTCGTCGTAGGACATACCCTCGAATTCGCGCATGACCAGCATCTGGTGATGGGTCGTCGACAGGCCGCCGAAGGCGCCGCGGAGATCGTCGAGCCGTTGCTTGCTCTCCACTGCGGCCGACGGGGTCGGGACCGCTGACACCGCGGACGTCTGCCGGTCGACGACGAACTCGCCGTCGGATTCCAGGGGCACCTCCCGGGCGCGGCTACCCCGGCGGAACTCGTCGATGCAGGCGTTCTTGGCGATCTCGTAGATCCACGGCTTGAAGGCGATGGTCTGCTCGGAGCTCCGCAACCGGCGCAGCGCCGACATGAACACCTCCTGGGCGATGTCCTCGGCGCGACCATGGTCGTGGACCTTGCTCAGAATGAACGAGAAGATGCGCTCGCGGTAAAGGGCGTAGAGCTCTTCGAAGGCGCGGTCATCGCCCGCGCGGATCGCGCCGACGAGGGTCTGCTCGCTGTGCGCCGGAAGACTGGAGGTCTTGCTCATCGTGAGCGCCATGGACGGCCTTGCTCGTGATCTGGGACGGGACGGGACGGGAGCCCACCGCGGAGGATTGACTGAACTCCAGCGTTCATTCAATCACCTCTCTGGTGCCTTACTCCATACTGCCCCAAAGTAAAAGTTCATAAACCGCTGCAATTGCGGGAGAAATTCGCCGAGCCGGCGGATGTATTTTCGTCCATTGGGATTGTCAGCGTCCGGTCGACGCTGCATACTTGTGGCCATGTAGTGAACGGCAAAAAGGAGAAGACCGATGGCCAATCACCTGACGCCCACCGAGTTGGCGCGTGAAGCCGGGTTGGACCGGCGCGATGTCATCGCCAAATGTTGCGAGTTGGGCGTCCCGATCTTCAACGGTCGGATCGACAAGACTCTTTTCCTCTCCAGCCTGCGCGAGACGACGATCTCCGCGCAGCCGCAGGTCCAAGCCGCTAGCGCGTAGCTCTGTCTCATTCGCACGACGGCCCGGGGGCGTGGGCGCCCGGGCTCGGCCGAGGAGCCGCGTTCATGGGCGGTTCCCGCATTCCTGTGCGACCGTGCCCCCGCGTGCGTCGCCGGCTACTGAGCCGCTTGGCGTAGGAGCGTGGACGTCGTCTGCTCCAGGATCTTGCGCCAGGCCCGCGTCGATTCCCGCTCGGCGTCAAAGTGCTCGACCACCTGGCGAACCCGTGTCGCCGAGATCTCGATGCCGTGGCGGGCGCAGATACGCTTGAACCGCGTGTAGTCGTGGGCGAGCTTCAGCGTCACGGACTGGAAGCCGTGGCGGGCGATCTGGACCCGCGACGTGTAGTTCATGATGCTCGTCTGGAACATCAGCTCGTCGCCGGAGTCGGGCTCGATGAGGATGATGTCGACGCCCGGGTAGCGTTCCTCCCACCGGCGGGCCAGCTCGTGGAGTCGCTGGTGGGCCAGGAGCTTGAACGCCTGGTAGCCGATGTGCGGAAAGCCCATGTCCGACACGCGCCGCGGCCGTGAGCCAGTGATCGTCGGGATCCGGGTCGCGAAATCGTTGGCGTACGGAACCAGCGGATTGACGACGACAACCAGCTTCGCCCCGGCCTCGACGGCGATGTCGAGATTGGTGGTGGAGATGATCCCGCCGTCCACGTACTCCCGGTCGCCGATCTTGACCGGCCGGTAGACCATCGGCAGTGCGCTTGACGCACTCACGGCACGCGAGATCGGCACATCGTCCCACCCGTCCGAGCCGAACACGACGCGCTCACACGTGTCCAGATCGGTGGCGGCCAGATAGAGCTCGTTGGTCAGCTCGCGAAAGTCGTTGGTCCGATCGGGGTCAGACAGGATCCGGCGCACGTAGCGCTCGATGCCCTCCCCGGAGTACAGGCCCGTGGGGAGCGCCTCGGCCAGAGCCAGGACGATGTCGACGGCCGAGACCTGGCGCAGGTCACGACCCAGCGTGCGCAGCAGGTTGGCCAGGCGCAGCGGGAACATGAGGCCCCTGAAGACGAACTCCCGGTAGTTGGGTTGCAGCAGCGAGCTGACCCGAGCGTCGGGAAACGGCGTCGGCACCTGCGAGACGATGACGCGCATCATCTCCTCGGGCGTGACCCCGTTGGCCACGGCCGCGGCGACGAACGAGCCCGCGCTCGTGCCGACGTAGACGTCGAACTGGTTGACCGTCCTGTTGACCGACAGCAGATCGAGCGCCCTCAGCGCCCCGATCTCATAGACCCCGCCGGTGAAGCCTCCTCCGCCCAGGACGAGCGCGGTCTTGGACTTCCGCCGGCGTGTCGTCTTGCCGGCCCGGGAGCCCCCGGCTGCGCGATCCGTCGCGTCCAGCTTCACAACCTTGCCCATGCGCCGCCGGATTCTAGTGGTAGGCGGGGCGGCCGGTCTCGGGCTACGGCCGGGGCGGCCGAGACCGCAGCTTTGCGCCGCGCGATGGGTTACACATGTGCAATGCGGTCCGCCCTCGCCTCGTCCGCCGCCGTCCGCGCCATCGCGCTCGCCGCGGTCCTCGTCCTCGCGCCGGCCACCGCGTCGATGGCAGCCGGTCCTGGGGGCGGCGGCACAGGCCTCGGCGG
>JBAQGP010000348.1:0-14933 GCA_049287845.1 Solirubrobacteraceae bacterium
ACGCAGGCCAGCGCGGTGTCGGCCGTCACCCCGAGCTCCTGGATCCCGGCCGCGACCTCCTGCTCGCTGGGCGCCTCGAAGCGCACCGTCTGGCAGCGCGATCGGATCGTCGGGAGGATCTCCCCCAGGCGGTCGGTGAGCAGGATGAGGTGCACGAACGCAGCCGGCTCCTCCAGCGTCTTCAGCATGCGGTTGGCCGCCTCGTCGCCGAGCTCATCGGCGCGCTCGATCACGAACACGCGCCGGCTGGACTCAAACGGCGTCCTGCTCGCCGCCGAGATCACCGGCCCGTCGATGTCGGAAACCAGGATCTCGTGAGCACCTGACGGCACCACCCAGGTGAGATCGGGGTGTGCGCCGCTCATCACGCGAGCCCGGGCGCTGTCGGAATCCGCCTCGCCCTGGGCGAGCAGCTCGGCCGCCAGCGCCCGCGCCGCCGCCCGCTTGCCGGCGCCGCCGGGCCCATGAAACAGATACGCATGCGAGGGCTCAGACGGCGTGGCGAGGGCCGGCGCGAGGACCGCGCGCGCGTGAGGATGTCGTTCGAGCTCGGCCAGCACCAAGCTCGATCCTAGTGGTCGGTAGGGTCGCGGCCATAGACATGGCACGCGGCAGGCTGATCACCATCGAGGGCATCGACGGAGCGGGCAAATCGACGCTGGCCGCGGGACTGGTGGACGCACTCGCCCAGCGCGGCGTGCAGGCCACGCTGCTGCGCGAGCCCGGGGGCGTGCGCACCGCCGAGCGGATCCGCGAGCTGGTGCACGATCCGGCGGCGAGCATCGGAGCGCGGGCCGAGGCACTGCTGTACGCCGCCGCGCGCGCGCAGCTGGTGGAGGAGGCACTGGAGCCACTGCTGGCGGACGGTCACCTGGTGCTGCTCGACCGGTACGTGGACTCGTCGCTGGCCTACCAGGGCGTGGGACGCGACCTCGGCATCGATGCCGTTGCCGCCATCAACGCCTTCGGTACCGGCGGCCTGCTCCCGGACCGCACGCTGCTGCTGCGCATCGACCCTGCCGCCGGCCGAGCGCGCTCCGCGCAGCGGGGCGCCCCGCTCGATCGCCTCGAGCAGCAGCCCGACGCGTTCTTTGCGCGCATCGCCGCGGCCTATGACGCGCTGGCCGAGGCCGACGCTGGCCGCATCCGCGTCATCGTCGCCGACCAGCCGCCACCAGACGTGCTGGCCGAGGCGCTGGCGGCGATCGACGACCTAGTGCGCTGAGTCCGCGTAGCCCTGTGGGTGGGCCTGCGCGAACGCCCAGGCGTCGCCGATCATCTGCTCGAGCTCGGGCTTGCGGGCCTCCCAGCCGAGCTCGGCCGCGATCAGCTGCGAGGCGGCGACCAGGGCCGGCGGGTCGCCGGGTCGTCGCGGCCCTTCGCGCACTGCGATCTCACAGCCGGTCACGGCACGGGCCACCTCGATGACCTCGCGAACCGAGAACCCGTTGCCGCTACCGAGGTTGAAGATGCGATGGGTGCCCCCGGCCACAGCATCGAGGGCCAGCAGATGCGCGTCGGAGAGATCATCGATGTGGATGTAGTCGCGGATCGCGGTCCCGTCGGGCGTCGGGTAGTCGGTGCCGAACAGCTCCACATGCGGGTTGCGGCCCTGAGCGGTGCGCAGGATGTTCGGGATCAGGTGAGTCTCGGGATAGTGGTCCTCGCCCGCGTCGCCGCTGGCGCCCGCGACGTTGAAGTAACGCAGGCTGACCGCGCCCAGACCGTGGGCGCGGCAGTAGTCGGTGATCATCATGTCGACCGCCAGCTTGGACGCGCCGTAGGCGTTGGCCGGGCGTGGCGACGCGGTCTCCGAGATCGGCACCTCGTCGGGCTCGCCGTAGACCGCGCACGTGGAGGAGAAGACCAGCCGCTGGACCTCGGACGCGCGCATGGCGTCCAGCAGGTTCATCGTGCCCACCACATTGGCGTGGTAATAGAGCCCGGGGTGGCTGACCGACTCGCCGACCAGCGCGAGGGCGGCGAAGTGCAGCACGCCGTCAAACCCCTCCGACACCGCGTCAGAGATCGCCTGGGCGTCGCGCAGATCGGCATGGACAAAACGTGCATCGGGAGCGACGGCGGCGCGATGGCCGCGCTCCAGGCTGTCCACGACGACCACCTCGTGCCCGGCCGCCAGCAGATGGCGCGAGACGATCGAACCGATGTAGCCCGCGCCCCCGGTGACGAGAAGCTTCATGCCGCGGCCCTCCCCCTGGCGAGACGTCCGGACATTGGCGCTGGAGTCTTCACGTACCTAGAATCGACAGCGCCGTGACGGACGCGTGGCAATCGCTGGCGATCGGAGAGTTTGAGCATGTGGCGGCGGGTCCGTCCGTGGTGCTTCTGCGCGTCAACGGCAGGTCGTCGCGTCCTCGCCCGAAGCCTGATTGGCGACCGACGCTCGTGGCCGACCACGGTAGCGGGCCCGAGCGCTTCACGGCGCTCCCGTCGCCACCCGATGCCGAGGGCGTGCTGCGCGCCGCCTATTCGGTGCCGGTGACCCTCATCACCGCCGAGGCCCGCTTCTGGCTCGAGCTCCAGGACGGCAGCACCGTCGATCTCGGCACCCCCGCTCCGGGGACACCGCGCCGCGGCCCCGGTGACGGCGAACCGCGGGCCGCCTCCGATCAACCGGTCCCCCTCTCCACCGCGCTGATCGAAGCGCGCGAGCGGGCGACTCGCCTTCAGGGCGAGAACGAGAGGCTGTCCTCGGCGCTGGAGGAGCTCGAGATCTGGCGTGGAGAGCTCGAGCGGCGCCTGGCGGACACGACCACGGAGCTGGCCGAGGTGCGCGCCCGGCTGGCCGCGACGCATTCCGCGGCCGAGATGGACGCACTGGTCGCCCGGGCCGAGGCCGACGCCTCAGAGCAGGCTGCCTACGAGCTCGCCGAGGCGGCGCAGCGGGCCCGGTCAGACGGCTGAGTGCGCTGCTCTCGCCTAGTAAACTGAAGGGTGCAACCGCCCTCGCATCGCCGCTTCGCGCGGGGGGTGGGTGGAGACCGGTTCCGTCCGGGCCGTTCGCAAGCATTCCCTCCCCCCGCTCGGCCGCCACGGAGCCGAGATTGGATAGCCGAGGCAGGCGGAAACGAGAGGAGCAGTACTTGATGTCCAACGCGCCGCAAACGCAAATCAGCCCTGATCCACCGGCGGTCGACGGGCTTTCGGTGCGCCGTTACTTCACGACCCCGGGAACGCACCCGTTCGATGCCGTGGAGTGGGAGCTGCGCGATGCCCGAATCGGGCACGGCGACAAGGTGTCATTCGAGCAGCGCGAGGTCGAGTTCCCCAAGGCGTGGTCCCAAAACGCGACCAACATCGTCGCGCAGAAGTACTTCCGTGGCCAGCTCGGTTCCCCGGCGCGCGAGAGCTCGGTCAAGCAGATGATCGGCCGCGTGGCGGGAACGATCTCCGCTTGGGGCCGCGAGCGCGGCTACTTCGCCACCAACGAGGACGCCGACGCCTTCGAGGCTGAGCTGACCCACATCCTCTTGCACCAGCTTGCGGCGTTCAACTCGCCGGTCTGGTTCAACGTCGGGTTCGAGGAGAGCCCCCAGTGCTCGGCCTGCTTCATCCTCTCCGTCGAGGATGAGATCGAGTCGATCCTCGCGTGGAACACCAAGGAAGGCAAGATCTTCCGCGGCGGCTCCGGGTCGGGCATCAACCTCTCGAAGATCCGGGGTTCGATGGAACCGCTGTCCAAGGGCGGAACGGCCTCGGGTCCGGTGAGCTTCATGCGCGGAGCCGACGCATGGGCGGGAACCATCAAGTCGGGCGGCAAGACGCGCCGGGCGGCCAAGATGGTCGTGCTCGACATCGACCACCCCGACATCCGCGACTTCATCTGGTGCAAGGCCCGGGAAGAGGAGAAGGCGGCCGCGCTGCGCGATGCCGGCTTTGACATGTCGATCGACGGCGAGGGCTTCTTCTCCATCCAGTACCAGAACGCCAACAACTCGGTGCGGGTGTCCGACGGGTTCATGCGCGCCCTCGAGAACGACGAGGACTGGCACCTCACCGCCCGTGTGACCGGCGAGCCCATCGGGGAACCGATCCCCGCGCGTGTGCTGATGAAGGACATCGCCGAGGCGGCGTGGCGCTGCGCCGACCCGGGGGTCCAGTACGACACGGTGATCAACCAGTGGCACACCTGCCCGGTGTCGGGCCGCATCAACGCGTCAAATCCGTGCAGCGAGTACATGCACGTCGACGACTCGGCCTGCAACCTCGCGTCACTCAATCTCATGAAGTTCCGGCGCAGCGACGGCACGTTCGATGTCGAGTCCTTCGAGCACGCCGTGGACATCATCTTCCTGGCGCAGGAGATCGTCGTGTCTCCGTCCAGCTACCCGACCGAGGAGATCGGCGCCAACGCGCGTGCGTTCCGTCAGCTCGGCCTCGGCTACGCCAACCTGGGCGCCTATCTGATGGCCGACGGCGTGCCCTACGACTCCGATCCCGGCCGGGGAACCGCCGCCGCGATCACCGCGCTGATGACGGGCCGCGCCTATCTCGGCTCGGCTCGGATCGCCGCCGCCATGGGGCCGTATGAGCGCTACCCCGAGAACCGTGAGGCGCACAACGCCGTGATGCGCATGCACCGCGACGCGTCGTATGCCATCCCGGTGGAGGACTGCCTGGACGGCGGACTGCTCACCGCCGCGCGCGGCGCGTGGGATCAGGCGGTGCAGACCGGCGATCAGCACGGCTTCCGCAACGCGCAGGCGACGGTCCTGGCCCCCACCGGCACGATCAGCTTCCTCATGGATTGCGATACGACGGGGGTCGAGCCCGACTTCTCGCTGGTGAAGTTCAAGGAGCTCGTCGGCGGCGGTCAGATGACGATCGTCAACCAGACGGTGCCGCTCGCGCTGCAGACGCTCGGCTACGCAGACGAGCACATCGAGCAGATCATCGCCTACGTCAACGAGCAGGGCACCATCATCGGCGCCCCCGGGCTCGAGGACGAGGATCTGGCCGTGTTCGACGTGGCTGTCGGTGAGCGGGCCATCTCGCACATGGGCCACATCAAGATGATGGGCGCCGTGCAGCCGTTCATCAGCGGTGCGATCTCCAAGACCGTGAACATGCCACAGACGGCGTCGGTCGAGGACATCGCCGACGCCTACATCCAGGCCTGGCGCCTGGGCGTCAAGGCGCTGGCGATCTACCGCGACGGCTCCAAGACCGCGCAGGCGCTGCGGACCGACGCACAGAAGGACAAGCCGGCCGGGCTCGATATGCAGGCCGAGATCGACAAGGCCGTCACCGACGCGCTGGCCAAGGTCGGGCCCAAGCGCCGCAAGATGCCGCGTGAGCGCCAGTCGATCACCCATAAGTTCTCGATCGGCGGTCACGAGGGCTACATCACCGCCGGGATGTACGACGACAGGACGATCGGGGAGATCTTCCTCACCGACATCGGCAAGGAGGGCTCGACGCTTCGCGGAATGATGAACTCGTTCGCGACGGCGATCTCGCTCTCGCTCCAGTACGGCGTGCCGCTGGAGACGCTCGTGCGCAAGTTCAGCTACATGCGCTTCGAGCCCGAGGGCATGACCTCCAATCCGGAGATCCCGTTCGCGAAGTCGATGCCCGACTACATCATGCGCTGGCTCGCCTCGCGCTTTCTGGACACCGACCTCCAGGAGGAGCTCGGCATCCTCACCAAGGAGGTCCGGGCGCGTCAGGCGGCGCAGGACGCCGCGAGCTCTCACCTGAGCGATACCGCGGGACCGAGCGCATCGCATGGCCCCGCCCGGCCCGCCACGTCGGCCCTCACCGATGACCCACCGGTGCTGCCGGCAGTCCGGCGTGGCCTGGACCTGGGCCCGGCGTGTCAGCAATGCGGCGGCATGATGCAGCGGACCGGTAGTTGCTACACGTGCGGGAGCTGCGGGTTCAACACCGGCTGCGGTTGATCGTTGGACGACACGCCGATGTCCGTGGAGACGACACGGCGTGTCAGAGCTGACGACATCGGGATGACATAGCGAAGGGCTTAGTGCCTTTGTGAACAGAAAGGGCGCCACAGTGGCGCCCTTTCTGTTGGTCGCGACGGGTGAGGTGCGGGTTCCGGCGCGAGGATGGAACGTTGTGGGGACTCGCCGCGAACGAACTGGTAGGTGATGTCAGCGGTCCGAACGCGAGGGCAGCGAGTGGCGCCGAGGTCAGCGGGATGCCCGGCCAGATGGCTAGTAGGAGAAGCGCGGCGAGGGTGGCGCCGAGGAGCCGAGCTGCCGCTGACATGCCCGAGGCTGGCGATGGCGGCCAAGAGCACGAGAAAGAAGACCAGGCCGATACCGACGAGCCGAGCGCGCCGTGCCGCTCACGCGGCGACCACGAGCTTGTCGGCGAACTCAGCCGGCAGTCCCGCGGCCCGCACCTCTGACGCCACCGCGTCAGCGTCGTAGGCGACGCGCTCGATGGTCACGTCGAGACCGTCGGCGGACGGCGTGAGGACGGCGAAGGCGCCTCGCGGGTCGCCGTCCTTTGGCTTGCCCACCGAGCCGCAGTTGACGAACAGAACCCCGCCGTACTCATGCACCCACGGCTTGTGGGTGTGACCGAAGACCAGGACGCGGTCTGTCTCGGCGGCGGCGAGGCGGTTATAGAGGCTGGGAGGCTTGGCCTCGAACAGGTATTCGTTGACCTTGCGCGGAGAGCCGTGCACCAGGTGCACGGGAACATCCCCTACGTGGAAGTGCAGGTCAAACGGCAGATCTCGCATCCAGTCCTTAGAGGCCTGGTCGGTGTTGATGAGCGTCCACTCCACGGATTGCTGGCCGAGCTCGCGGTCATGGGGCGTGATGTACGCGCAGCCGCAGTCGTGATTGTCGCGGGCAATCGCGTGGTCGTAGTTGCCGTAGATGGTGGGGATGCCGCGCTCAGCGATGAGGGCCACCACCTCGTCGGGATGCGGTCCGTAGCCGACGAGGTCCCCGCCGCAGTAGATGCGCTCGATGCCGAGCTCGCCGATGCGCGCCAGTGCGGCGTGGAGTGCCGGCAGGTTGCCGTGGATATCGGTGATGACGGCGACGGTGTCGTTGCTCATCGTGTCACCGCCAGGGCGTCGCAGACGTTGGCTGTGAGGCACTCTCGAGTCTTGCGATGGGCGAGGGTGAGGATGTGCATGCGTACACGGGCGTCGTCGTATTGGGCGAGGACGGCGTCAGCACAGGCCTGCTCATGACGGACTCCCCCGGTTGCGGATTGTTCAGGTGGGTCGGCGACGCCTCACGCGCAGCAGACTCGCCGCCGACCGGGGAGGAACCGCCGATGAGCCTTCTGCGCGCGGGCCTCGGCCCGCATGGTGCGGCGATGTTCGGCTGCCGGCGTGCAGCAGCCCGCCTGGCGCTCCAGCTCGTCCTGGCGAGCGGCGACAACCGCATTGGCGAAGTACGGATTCATGAGGTGACCTCCAGTGGACTGTGTACGTGGCAGAAAGAGAAAGCGGTGGCCAGACAGCTCATCGCGACCGCCCTGCCGTGCGCTCGGCGCCGAGCTCGCGGAGAGCGTCAGCTCCGACCGGCGCGTCGGCGCGCCATCCGACCAGCCAGACCCCATGTGCGGAGAGCTCTTGCACGCGCTCGATGTGCGTGCGTTCGGCCGCGGCGCGGGCCTGCAGCGTCGGGTGGGCGGTCTGGCGCGTGGTCAGTGAGCTGTTGAGCACCCAGCCAAAGGGCTCCATGCCGGCGCGGCGCAGGTCAGCCTGCAGCCGCTCGGCCTCGTGCACCGGCGTGGACTCGGCGAGCGTGACCACCAGCATGCGCGCGAACTCGGGGTCGCGCAGGCGCGTGAGCAGCTCTGAGACCTCGGCGGGGACTTCAGCGTTGGTGCGCGCCACCTCCCGCTGATAGCTCTGCGCGGCATCGAGCAGCAGCAGCGTGTGGCCGGTTGGCGCCGTATCGAGTACGACGATGCGCTCACGCGCGGCATCCACGGTGCGCGCGAACGCCCGGAAGACCGCAATCTCCTCGGTACAGGGGGAGCGCAGGTCCTCCCCCAGGAGGGCCCGCCCCTCCTCGTCGAGGCCGTTCGCGGCCGCGAGGACTTCCTCGCTGTAGCGCGCGGTCTCGGCGGCGGGGTCGATGCGCTCGACTGCCAAGCCGTCGGGGGCGGTGTCGGCGAGCGCGTCGGTGATGTGAGCCGCGGGGTCGGTGGTAGAGAGCGTGACCTCGTGACCGCGGTCCACGAGCGCGACGGCGATGGCCGCCGCGAGCGTGGTCTTGCCGACCCCACCCTTGCCCATCGTCATCACGACACCGTTCCCGGCAGCACTGAGTTCATCCAGGAGCTCGTCCAGGCCGGGCAGGTCAACGGTCGCGTCCGGAAAATCCGCCACCGATGGTGAGTCGCCGGTCCCGGTCAGCCGGCGGAGCGCTTCCAGGCCCGTGACGTCGCCGGCGACAAGGTCAACGCCGGCCACGTGAAGCCCAGCCAGTTCCGCGGGCGCTCCGGCCAGGGCCTCCGCCTGCCGGTCCGAGAACGCCAGCGCCGTCTGGTCATCGCCGGGCTCGCGCAGGAGGCCATTGATAACGAGTTGCTGGTTAGCGACACCGAGAGCCGCGAGCTCGCCGCTGGCACGCGCGGCTTCGCGCAGGGCGCTGCTCTCAGCGCGAGAGACGAGAACCAGAGTCGTGAGCGCCCGGTCAGCCAGGGTCGAGACGGCGCTCGAATACTGCTCCCGCTGCCTGTCCAAGCCAGCCAACGGGCCAAGGCAGCTCGCGCCGGCGGGATGCTCCTCGACATACCCGCTCCATGCACTGGGCAAGGTCAGCAAACGCAGCGTGTGACCAGTAGGCGCGGTGTCGAAGATGACATGGTCAAAGTCCGCCATCTCATCGGGAGCGGCGAGGACGGCGGTGAACTCGTTGAAGGCGGCAATCTCAACCGTGCACGCACCCGAGAGCTGCTCCTCCATGTTCGCCACCGCGGAGTCCGGCAGCACGCCGCGGTACGGGCCGACCGCCCGCTCCTTGAACGCGTCCGCCGCCGCCTCAGGGTCGAGATTGGCCACGAACAGCCCGTCCACACCGGGCACCGCTGTCGGCTTCGGTGAGGCGCTTACGCCGAAGACGTCGTCGAGGTTGGACGCGGGGTCGGTGGAGATGACGAGCGTGCGCTTGCCGGCGTCCGCGAGCGCGACGGCGACCGCGCTCGCTGTCGTGGTCTTGCCGACCCCGCCCTTGCCGGTGAAGAATAGGTAGCGAGTTCCCCACTGCGCCCACTCAAGGCGCCGCAGTCCGTCGGGTGCAGGGAGGCTCATCAGCAGCCACCGGGACCGCAGCCGCAGCCGCCCGAGCTCTGCGGAAGCTCGACGATGGGCTCGGCCGTGACCGACAGCACCCCGGCCAGCTCCTCGCGCGAGGGATAGCGGCCGTGGATGGCAATGTCGCCGTCCACCACCAGCACCGGCAGCGCTGCCTCACCGAAGGCCGTCATCAGGCCGGTCACCTTCGGATTTGCCACAAACGCGTCGGGGTCTGAGGAGAGGTTGTGACGGGCGACTTGAGCGCCCTGGGTCTCGGCCCAGCGCAGGTCCTCGCGCACATCAATCAGCTGCTGGTCCACCGCGGGCCCGCAGACCCCGGTCTGACAGCACATCGCCGGCTCAAACAGCTCCACCCGTCGGCTGACCGCTGGCGCTCGAGGTTTGCGCGCGCGGATGATGGCCGAGCTCGCGTACTCGTGCACCTTGTGGGTCTCGCTGATTTCGACGTCAGTGAACCCGGCGGCCGCCAGACCGGAGCGGAACTCCTCCTCGGTCAGCGCACCCGCGATGCAGCCGGTGTAGGCGGCCATATCTGCACGCGTGGCCTCGTCCATGTCCGGCGCGGCGATGACATCGGAGACCGCAAAGCGCCCGCCGGGCTTCAGCACGCGCGCGGCCTCGGCCAGCACCTTGGGCTTGTCGGCGGAGAGGTTGAGAACGCAGTTGGAGACAACGACGTCGACGGACCGCTCAGGCAGCGGGATGTCCTCGATGTAGCCCTTGATGAACTCGACGTTCTCGACGCCGGCCTCTGCGGCGTTGGCGCGCGCAAGCTGCAGCATCTCGTCGGTCATGTCCAGCCCGATGGCCTTCCCGGTCGCGCCGACGCGCCGCGCGCTGATGAGCACGTCCGCACCGCCGCCGGAGCCAAGGTCAAGGACGGTCTCGCCCTCATGCAGGTCAGCCACGGCGGTCGGGACGCCACAGCCCAAGGAGGCAGCGACCGCGGTTGCGGTCGCGCCCTCGGTTTCGCTCTCGTCGTAGAGGCTTGCGCCGAAGACCTCGTTACCTGCGGCGTCAGTGGTGCTCACTGAGCTGCCACAGCACGAGCCAGAGCCGCTGCTCGCGGCAGCGCGCGCCGCCTCGGCGTAGCGCTCTCGGACTGTCTCCCGAATGTCCTGAGGCGCCGCCAGCTCAGTCTGCCCGGCGGCGCAGCCGCAGCTGCTGGACTCAGACGCGGTCTCGCCGCAGCACTCCACCTTGTCACTGGGTTCGCAACAGCTGGACTGAGCCTCGGGGCTACAGCAGGACGAGGTCTCTGTCGTCGAGGCGACGGGGTCGGTGGTCAGCTCAGCCATGCGGTGAGCTCCTTAAGAGCGTCGGGGGAAACGGAGTAGTAGGCCCACTTATGTCGCCGCTCAACGCTGACGATGCCGGCATCTACGAGCTTGCGAATGTGGTGGGACAGCAGGGACTGCTTGATGTCAAATAGGACGATGAGCTCGCACTGGCAGACGGCTTCATCGCTGCGGCGCAGCACATCGAGGATTTGGACGCGCACCGGCTCAGCTAGGGCCTTCGCGAGAGTCGCGAGGCGGTCGGCGTCAAGCGACGGGTTGAGGCCGGCGGAGGGAGCACAGCACTCAACGGCAGCGGGTCCGGCGGAAAGAGTGGAGGGGGTCATATCAAAGTTCTTTGTTGGGAGTCGAGGTGGACCGTAGCAGGTACGCAGGTTCATATCAAGGTTTTTAGTTTTGAGGCCCGTGAGGCATAGAGCTCCCAGGTGTGTGTCCTTCCGACACCGCGCAGATGGCACCGCCACGCTGGCATGATTGCCCGGGTGGCTGTGACGCGACTGATCACCGCCGACGATGCGCCCGTCCTGGCCGAGCTCCTGCAGGCCAACCGGGAGTTCCTGGCCCCGTGGGGCCCCGATCGCGGCCCCAGGTATTTCACCGCTGGCGGGCAGCGCCAGCTCATCGCCGACGCGCGCGCACTGCGTGACCGGGGCACCGCCCTCCCCCACGTGATCCTCTGTGACGGTGGCGTCGTTGGGCGTGTCACGCTCAGCGACATCACGCGCGGGACGTTTCAGTCCTGCAACCTGGGCTACTGGGTCAGCCAAAGCCACAACGGCAAGGGCCTGGCCACGGCGGCGGTCGCCGAGATCGTGGACATCGCCTTCGGCGAGCTGGGGCTGCATCGCATCCAGGCCGGAGCGATGACGCGCAATGTGCGCTCGCAGGCGGTGCTGCAGCGCAACGGGTTCGTCCGCATCGGACTGGCGCGCGCCTACCTCAAGATCGCCGGCAGGTGGGAGGACCACATCCTTTACCAGGCGCTCAACGAGGGCGCCGCCCGCCCGAGGGCCGACGGACCGAGCTAGTGCGCGCGTCCGGAAGTCCGCGCGATGTGTGCTCTAGACCCAGCCCATGTCCGTCGCGCGCAGCACAGCCTGGGCGCGATCGGCGACCCCGAGCTTGGCGTAGACGCTGTGCAGGTGCGTGCGCACCGTGCTCGTGGCCACGCCGAGCTCTTCGGCGATGTCCTTGTAGACCTTGCCCGCCGCCAGTTGGCGCAGCGCGGCAGTCTCGCGGTCGGACAGGGGTGAGGGCATGCGGCGCTTGCGCTGGCCTCCGCCCTGGGGCAGGTCGAAGAGCACGTCGCGCAGCGCCGGCCCTCGGACACCGAGGATCGCCGCCAGGCGCAGCATGATCTGGCGGTCGACGGCGTCGCCCATGGAGTAGTGCACGACGATGTCGGCGAGGCGCAGGAGGCTGGTGACGTTCGCCTCAGTGTCAGACCGGTGGTGATCGCCGATCGCCCCCGACAGGCGCTCGGGCAGTTCCCAGCGTTCGGCCAGCACGGCCCCAAGGCAGGCGTGATCGAGGGTGGCGAGCCGCCGCTCCTCACGGATCCGCTGCTCCGGCGTGCTCCGGCGCGTGTCCACGCACCAGTTGGCGTCCCCGATGGCCAGCGCGAACACGAGCTTGCCGACATCGTGGAGCAGCGCGGCACAGAAGAGGTCGTCGCGGTGCTCAAAGCCGACCTCCTCGGCGAGGCGGTCCGAGGCGAGAGCCACCGCCTGTCCGTGCACCCGTAGGTCCTGGATCAACGCCTCCTGCGTCGTGCGCCATGGGAACGACGCCTGCGGGACCTCGTCGATCACGGCGCGGATCTGCTCAGTGCCGAGCTTGGTGACCGCATCGGGGATGTTGGCGATGGGACGGCGGGTGGCGAGGCGCTGAGCCCGTCGCAGCACAGCGACGGTCAGGCCGGTGTCTGACTCGAGCGCCGCGATCAGATCGGTGAATCCGGCGTTGCCGGCCTCCAGCGCGGAGAGCGCGTGGTCACATGCGGGCGTGAACGCCGGCAGGTCGTGCACCCGTGCCATGGCCCGGCCGATGCCGCGGATGCTGACCCGGGGCTCGGGCGCGGCGTCTTCGGGATCGACGACGAGCAACGAGGAGCCCGTGTCCGCGTTCAGCATGAGCTCATCGTCAGCGCTGCCTCGTCCTGGCTCTTCAGGCCATCACCCGACGGCACCGGATCCATCACCTGATCGATCATGCGCTGCATATGGCGACCGCGGGTCGTCGACGGAACGCTTGCTCCGGGGGGCTGAGGCGCCTCGAGCATGCCTGGTGTCGTTTCCCTTCCGTCCGCGCTTTCACTCGGCGCGAAACATGATGTTTGATCAACGTGGCTCGGAGCTACCCAATTCCGCGATATCTTCGTTATCAGTGCAACGCCACCGTCCACTAATGCACACCTTCCGGGCGGAGTCGCACGCGAATTCGGCACGTGAGAGCGCTCTCAGGCGGAGATGCATCGCATCCACCACGACGCCGGACGGCCAAAAAGGTGGCATCCGCCACGCAGCGAGGGCGGCCTGGCGGTGATCTGAGCAGGCCGCTCCGGGAGGCCGCGTCAGCGCTTGGCGGCGCTACGGGGGCGCGAGCGGCCGTCGCGCGGCACAGGCAGCTGAGCCTCGCCGCTCTCGAACAGCATCATCACCAGACCGGCATCCAGCTCGGCATCGGCGTCATCGGAGGTCGTCTCCAGACGCTCGGCGCTTTCCTTCTCGATCTCCTGGATGCGCTCGAGCAGGCCGTTGAGCTCAGCGGCGAGCTCGGCGAACCCCTGCTGGTCAAGGAGCATCTGGCGCCGGGCGACCACGGCATCGCTGCGGTCAAAGCCGCCGCTGGACGCCGCCGCCCCGATGACGCGACCGGCCTGATCCAGCGTGGCGCTGATCATGCCGCTCTTGACGACCTCGGGCACCTGGGCCCACGCCTGATCGGTGACGCTGACGCGCCCGACGGCGCGGTAGTAGTGCTCGACGGCGCCGCGCCGCGGCTTGGTGCTGGTCAGCTCAATGAGGCCCACGCGCGCCAGGAAGCGGACGTGGTAGCTGACGTTGCCCAGTGGAGCCCCAATCTCCTCGGCGATTTCTGAGGGGCTGGCGACACGTGTCTCCAGAACCCGGAGGATGTGGATCCGCAGCGGATGGGCGAGGCCCTTGACGAGCCGCGGATCATCGATCTCGGTTATCTGCATCATGCGTTTGAGCACCGCAAAGCCTTTGCGGATCCCTTCCGCCTTCCGGCACAGGCAGGGGTTTTCACATCATCCGCCGGTGGTGCCGGTGACGAGTCGGCCCGGCGAAAGTCAGTGCGAGCGCCTATCTTAGTCAGCAAGCGGACACTACGTGTGAAACCGTTTCCGCTGGCCTAGGTTTGCGGCTGAACGCTGGCAGTTTGCGCACGAGCCGATCGGAAAACGTGATTCTCTTCCTGCACCATCGCTATCGAACCACCGGCGGCGAGGAGCAGGCCGTCGACGATCTCGTGTGGCTGGTACGCACGCACCTGGGCGAGGATGCCGAGCTGCTGGAGCGCGATTCGGCCCAGGTCGGAAAGACGCGAGCGGCTGCCGGATTGGTCCGCGGTGGCCTGGAGCCCTCCGAGGTCGCGCGCGCCGTGCGCCGTACCGGCGCGCGCATCGTGCACGCCCACAACCTCCACCCCACGCTCGGCTGGCGCGCCCTGGCGGCGGCGCGCGAGGCCGGGGCCCGGGTGGTACTGCACCTGCACCAGTATCGGCTGGTGTGCGCGATTGGGGTGTGCTTTCGCGACGGACACGAGTGCCTGCGTTGCCACGGCCGAAACACGCTGCCGGGGATCGCGCTCAACTGCCGCGGCTCGCGCATCGAGGCGGCCGCGTACGGCGTCGCGCTCATGAGCTGGCAGCGCCGGCTGGCGGCACAGGCGGACGTCTTCGTGGTGCCCAGTCACTTCGCGCAGGCGCGGCTACGGGCCATCGGCGCGCCGCTGGGTCCGACGTTCGTGCTCCCCCACGTCATCCGCGAGTTCGCGCCCGCGCCGCCTTCACCGCCCGGCGACCATGCCCTCGTCGTTTCGCGACTGGCCCCGGAAAAGGGCGTCGACGTGGCGATCGAGGCCTGCCGCCTCGCCGGGATGCCCCTGGTCGTCGCCGGCGACGGGCCGGAGCGCGAGCGGCTCGCCAGAGCGGATGGTGCCGTGCGCTTCCTCGGCCGGGTCTCGCCTCAGGACCTGGTGCGTCTGCGCGGCGGTGCGCGCATGGCCCTGGTCCCGTCACTGTCGGCGGAGACATTCGGGCTGGCGGCGGCGGAGGCGATGGCGTCCGGTCTGCCGGTCGCGACCTCCCGGGTCGGGGCCCTGCCGGAGCTGGTCCC
>JBAQGP010000349.1:0-1714 GCA_049287845.1 Solirubrobacteraceae bacterium
GGGCCGCCACCGTGCGCGAGGGGGGCGGCACCCCCTGGCCCGCGCCGCGGTCGAGGGAGGCGGAGGAGGTCGAACGCCTCCGCCAGGCCGCCAAGCTCCGGGTGGTCGCCCGCGTCGTCTCCGGCGAGCTGGACCTGCCGGGGGCCGTCGATCACTTCCGGCAGATCAACCACGAGCCGCCGGGCTCTCCCGAGCTGAGGTACCGGCTTCTGCCCGGCGTCACGGACGAGGAGAAGCTCTGCCGCGAGGTGATCATGTGGGTCAAGTTCCGCTACCCCCGCGGGGGCCACGAGGCAGGGCCAGCGCGCATAAGTGGGAAGAATAGGCAGACTTGCGCGAGCGACTTGAGCTGCCTATACCGAGGCTATCGCAGGGCTCATGCATGACGTGACCGCCGGTCAGATGCGGAGACCGCGAGCTGTCCACCCGGATGCCTCCGATGACCACCAAGTGGGTGAATGTCGAATCCATCGGCTCGTACTTCCAGTCCCTCTCCGACCCACGCCACACCCGGAACCGCAAGCACCTGCTGGTGGACATCGTGGTCATCGCCATCTGCGCCATGGTCTCCGGCTCCGACGGCCCGACGGCCATCCACCGCTGGGCGGCCAACCGCCTCGACTGGCTCGAGGGATTCCTCCCCCTGGCCAACGGCATCCCCTCACGCGACTGCATCCGCCGCCTCCTGATGGCGCTGAAGCCCGAGGCATTCCAGGAGTGCTTCCGGGACTGGATCGCCCAGGCCGTCCGGGCCGAGGAGGGCGGCCCCGCCCGGCTGATCGCCATCGACGGCAAGACCTGCCGCCGCTCCCACGACGCGGGGCAGGGCCTCGGCCCACTGCACATCGTCAGCGCCTGGGCCAGTGAGGAGGGGATAGCCCTGGGCCAGGTCGCCACCGAGGAGAAGTCCAACGAGATCACGGCCATCCCCCTGCTCCTGAAGCAGATCGACCTGAACGACTCACTGGTCACGATCGACGCGATGGGCTGCCAGAAGGAGATCGCGCGTGACATCGTCGCGGGCGGCGGCGACTTCGTGATAGCGGTCAAGGACAACCAGCCGAAACTCCGCGAGGCGATCGGGGCGTACTTCCGGGAGCACCTGGAGCGTGACCTGGAAGACCTCAGATACCGGCACCACGAGACCACGGACCGGGGACACGGGCGGCTCGACGAGCGGTCCTATTTCCTGACCAAGATCCCGCCCGACTTCGCCGTGAAGAAGGATTGGCCGTGGGTGAAGGCGATCGGATTCTCCGTGCGAGTAAGCCAGCACGCCGACGGGAGCGAGACGGACGAGGTCCGCTACTACATCCTGAGCCGCTACCTGAGCGGCAAGCGGTTCAGCGAGGCGGTACGCGGCCACTGGGGGATCGAGTCGATGCACTGGGTGCTGGACGTGACGTTCCGGGAGGACGACAGCCGCACGCGGGAGCGGACCCTGGGGAACAACCTGAGCTGGCTCCGACGCTTCGCGGTGACCTTGCTGAAGCGTCACCCCATCAAGGACAGCCTACGGGGCAAGATGCTCCGCTGCATGATGAACTCCGAGTTCCTGGCAGAAGTCCTCACCCTGAAATGAGTTGGATACGCGCTGGCCGTGGTTCCACACCCACCTGCACGAGTGGCCGGGGACGCCGGAGTTCTCCCGTACGGACAACGAGGAGATGCCGAGGCTGATCCCCGCCTTCCGCGCGGTCGGCCCGACCCAGGC
>JBAQGP010000350.1:0-1580 GCA_049287845.1 Solirubrobacteraceae bacterium
GGCGCTGCTCCCGGTGTCGATCGTCGTTGGCACGTTCGGGCTGCTGCTGGCCCCCGGGCTGGCCGCGCCGACGGTGCTTGCCGCGGCGATCACCACGCCGCTGCTCGCGGTTCTCGCCGTGCTCCTCGTCGTGCGCGCGCGGCTGCTCATGCTGCCGCTCGCCACGGTCGCGGGCGGTCTGGCGGTCTGGGCCACGGGCCAGGGCGGCCATGTCGGGACCGGCGTGGTCACCGCGCTTGCCTGCCTCACGCTGGGAGCGGCCCTACAGCGCCTGATCCCGGGCCGGTGGCTGTTCCTGGGCGTCGTCGCGATGTCGGTGGTCGACATCACGCTGCTGCTGGCGGGGCCGGGCTATCACGAGACCGCGCTACTCGCCGCCGCCCAGACCAACTTCCACGGGCCGCGCTTCACCGGTGCCCGCATCGGCGGCACGACGATCGGCTATCCCGATCTGTTCCTGGCCGCGCTGATGGGCGCCTCGCTGGCCGGCCAGCGCGCGCAGGCCTGGGCCGCGGGGTTGCTGATCGTGTTCGCGGTCGCCTATGACTCGATGCTCTCGCCGGGGTTGCTCCTGCCCGCCACGGTGCCGATCGCGCTCACGCTCGCCGTGATCGGATTCGTCCGGCACCGCCGGCACCGGTCCTGTGTGGCCGCCGCCGGACCCCGCCTGGACGTGCCCGCGCACGCGAGCCGCTCTGCGCCGAGCGCGTGCGCACGAACAGCTCGACGCCGAGTTTCTCCTCCAGCGCCCGCACGCGCCGGCTGACCTGGGGTTGGGAGAGCCCGAGGCGCAGCGCCGCACGGCCGAAGTGCAGCTCCTCAGCCAGCACGACGAAGGCCCGCAGAGGCGGCAGATCCATGCGCGTAGCGGATGGCACGTCGTGGGCTACGATCCACCCCTGCCGACCGCGCCGCCGACCGACACCGCAATGCTCGAGCGCCTGGTGTCGCCGCTGGATAAGGACGTCGTCGATGTCGGGTGTGGTGGGGGTGCGCTGGTGCGCGATCTGGCCGCCGCCGGAGCTCGCCCGATCGGCGTCGAGATCTCCGAGGAGCAGCTGGCAACGGCGCGGGCGCGTGACAACGCCGGCGGCGCGCGCTACCTGGTCGGCCGCGCCGAGGACCTCCCGCTGCCTGACGGCTCCGTGGACGTCGTCGTGTTCATGCGCTCCTTGCACCATGTGCCCGTCGAGCACCTCCAGGACGGCCTGCGTGAGGCCCGCCGGGTCCTGCGGCCCGACGGCGCGGTGTACGTGGCCGAGCCGCTGGTCCACGGCGACTTCTTCGCGCTCACCAGCCTGGTGGAGGATGAGTGGGAGGTGCGCCGCGCCGCCCAGGCGGCGCTCGCAAACGCGGGACGCGTCGGGCTCGAGCGTGCCGTGACGATCGACTACGACGTGACCGTCTGCCTGGCCGACGTCGACGCCTTCCGTACCCGGATGGTGAGCGTGGACCCCGAGCGCGCCCCGGTCTTCGACGCGCGACGCGATGAGATCGCCGCCGCGTTCGCGCGGCTGGGCACAGCGGGCGAGCGCCCGGGCGAGCGGTGCTTTGCGGCGCCGATGCGCGCCGAGGTGCTC
>JBAQGP010000351.1:0-4689 GCA_049287845.1 Solirubrobacteraceae bacterium
CGCCCGGAGCTATTGGCTGTGTTCGGAAGCGGATCGCTCATCGGACGCCCTGGACATCGGAATTGCCTGGGCTGGTCTTGTTGTTGCGAGCGAGTTCGCGGTAGATGGTGGCGCGGCTGACTGAGAAGAGCTCGGCTAGTTCGGCGATCGTGTGGTCGCCGGCGGTGTGGAGCTTGAGCAGGACCGTCCGCTTGGTCGGGCTGAGTTTGGGGGCCTTGCCTTTGAGCCGGCCTTTGGCGCGCGCGATCGCCATGCCTTCGCGGGTGCGCATCCGCAGCAGGTCGACCTCAAACTCTGCGAAGGTCGCCAGGATGTTGAAGAAGCACTTGCCCATCGGGTCGGTGGGGTCATAGACCGAGCCGCCGAGGGAAAGCCGAACTCCGCGGGCCGCCAGGGAGTCTCCGATCGCCCGGGCATCTGGGGCCGAGCGAGCCAGGCGGTCTAGCTTGGGCACGACCAGCGTGTCGCCCTCCCGCGCGGCGGCCAAGGCGCTGTTGAGACCAGGGCGGGATCGGTTGCGGCCGGTCAGGCCATGATCGAGGTAGATCCGGTGCTCCGCGACCCCAAGCCCTCGGAGGATCTCGCGTTGCGCGGTGAGATCCTGTCGCTCGGTCGAGCAGCGGGCGTAACCGATCAGGATCCCAACCCGGGGCGTCAACGACCGCCCGCGATCGGCGCCTCGACACCCCGACGCCGGACCTCGTCGCGTGCCCAAGAACGAACGTCAACCACAGACCGCCCGCTAGCCATGGGACAGCGGCCCGGTGACTCGGATCCGGCCGTCGTTCGATACTGACCGCACCGTTCGACAGGATCGTGGCTGTACCGGCTATCTCACGCTTCCTGGGGATCGTAATCGCGATGTTCTTCGACGATCACGGCCCGCCCCATTTCCACGCCCGCCACGCGGACGGAAGTGCGAAGATCCGGATCGACACGCTAGAGCCGATCGAGACGACACTCGGTCGCCGCCAACTGCGACTCGTGCTCGCGTGGGCCGAACTGCACCAGGAGGAACTGGTCGAGAACTGGCGCCTGGCGCGTGCCGGTGAGACACTTCGCGAGATCGACCCGCTCCAATGATCGGCCTCACACCAGACATCACCAGCGTCACAGTCGTGCGCCACGGCGTCCTGCGCTTGACCTTCAGCGACGGCCTGGCCGGCAAACTCGACGTCCTCGATCGCATGCGCGGGCCCGTGTTCGAGCAAGCCCGCACGCCTGACGGATTCGCGCAAGTGACGGTGGATCCCGAGATCGGGACCATCGTGTGGCCCGGCGGCGCCGATCTCGCCCCGGACACCCTTTACGAGCGCCTCAGGACCGGAGCCTGGCCAGATCAAGCCGCCGCGGCCTAGCCGACGACCCGCTGCCGCCCGTCTCAGTTCCCAAGGCTGACTGCGATGAGGCGAGGCGAGAGGGCCGTACCGCCGTTCCGCGCGGTCAGGCTGCCGGCGATGTGGACCTGGGGGTCGTCGTCGGCTCGGCGGCATGCCGGCGATCAACTCGGAGTCTCAGGATGTCGCGTCGGTGTTGCCGGCCAGCCGGTAGATAGCCAGAGGATGGTCGTCGCGCCCGCGGACGATGGCACGGACTGCGATGAGCGTCGTTGCGCTCGAGAACCCGGCGGGAGGCTACGTACCTGGCGTCTGGGTCCGCGATCACTCCGCAGCCCGGATGCTGGCGACGAACCTCCTCGACGAGGGCAGCGATCAGTTGAGTTCCGAGACCCCGCCTGACCGCGGCCGGCTCGCCAAGCGCGTAATCAATCCCGCAATCCCCGGCTTGCGCGCCGAGCGCGTCGGCCTCAGCTGGATAGACAAGACAGGGATACCACTGACACCAGCCAATGCGCCGACCACCATCGCGCGCGGGGCGGCGGCGTTCAACGATCGTGAGCATGTGCGTTGCCTGCTCGCCCGTCCCTGAAACGCGCTGGCTCAGCTGCTCAAGCTCAGCCTCTGCTGTGAAGTCCGTCAGCCACCAGCGCGACGTGCGGTTCGCGCAGCCAGCCCGCCACGAACGAATGGTCATCGGCGGCCATCTCACGCAACTCGAGCATACGCGCGGGAGTAGTCACGGCGGACGCGTCCGGCAGGAGGGACTAACGCGACAGGAAGGAAACGATCGTGCGGCCGCGCTGGCGGGCTGACCCCGGGGATTGGCCAGCTTCGGCGGGCGAGATGCGGCGGGTGTGTTATTTGCGCAGGACGTATGTGAACCGGCCGACGAGAGTCGAGTGATCGTGGATCGGGCCCGAGAAGTCGAGGGTGTCGTGCCCGGGCGCGCCGTCGGGCTGGTAGGTGACGATCCCGGCGTAGGTTCCGGGACAGACCTCTGCGTCGTCCTGGAGCGTGACTCGCTCTCCGGCGCGGATCGGGCGCATCGTGGTGGCGCTGGTGCCGCCGGTGTTGAACGTGCAGTTCGCGGGTCCCGAGACGCGGCCGTATGAGTACTCGTACACGCTGTGGCGGTTGTCGGCGGCGACACGAGCGGTGAAGCTGATGTTCACCAGCGCCAGGCGTGGTTGAGGGCTGGCGGGCTTGTAGCCCTTCGGCGTGCGGTGGTCGCAGGGGGTCAGGAATGAGCCGACGGCCAGCGGCTTGTAGCAGTAGTGCGTGGCGGTGAGGATCTGGACGGTCTTCGGTGCGCTGACCTGGCGGGGGGTGGGGTGGGGCTCGTGGAAGCGGATCGGCGTGTACCCAAGCGGGGGGCAGCTGCTTGCCACGGCCCCCGCGGGCGTGCCTGTGTAGGGGCCGGTGACCACGCCGGGGACGGTGCCGGTGTTGGGAGCACTCTGGGTGGGAGCCGCGCTGCGGGAGCTGAGCTGTCCCTGCGTGGCGAGTCGGCAGACGCTGCCATCGCGATACCTGACTGAGGTGATCACTCCCGCGTCAAGGGTCCCGGTCGTCGTCTCCCCACCCCCGATGCCGCAGCCCCCGCCCCCAAAGCACAACTGCGATGTTCCCGGGAGGACTGCGATGTATGCGCCGTCGGGTCCGGTCGGCTCGGTCACCGTGTCCCCGTGCAGCGAGTAGGTGACGCTGACCGCCTCCGGGCCGAGCATCCCAAACGCGATGTCGCGGAGATCCTGTGCGCTACAGCTGGGGAGAGCCGGGGCTGCACTGGCGGTGCAGCCGTGCCCATGAATGGATGGCCCGCTCGCCGGGACGTCCTGCTCCACGACGTTGAGGAAGAGGTAGTTGTTGGCGTCGGTTGCGGCGCACGGGAAGCTGTCGCGCGATGGAATCGGGTGAAAGCGCCCGTCGTTGGCATAGGCGCCGTCCTGCCCGAGGGTTCCGATCGTGCCGTCCCTGACGCGTCCGATCTGCAGGCAGGCCTCGCGCCGGCCGGTCTGCACCGTGCGAAGGCCCCAGCGCGGACCGCCGCTCGGATCCGCAGCTTGCGCTGTAAGCCTGGCGGTACCCACTGCGACCTGGTTCATCGTCGGCACCCGGTTCGTGCGGTTTCCGCTGCTGCTGCGATGGTGAAGGAAGACGGTCGCGATCAGGGCGATTGCGACCGCGATCCCGGTCGCCACCGCAATCACGAACGCGTCCGCGCGGACACCAGGCCGACGGAGCCAGCCTGGGCGCCGGGACACCGCCAGTTCTTGACGGACCCGATCGAGCGTGCTCGGCCGGGGAGCGATTCCAGCGGTGTCGGCGAGAAGCGCGCGGCGGACTTCGTCGATGAGTTGGTCGTCGCTCAACACAGCGTCAGTTGCCCTTCGGAGTCGTTGGTGGTGTGGCCGGGTCGCTCAACGCTCCACGCAACGCGTTCAGAGCTCGGCTGGTGTGGGTCTTGACTGTCCCCTCTGACGCGGTAATCGCGGCGGCGGTCTCAGAGACCGATAGGTCGGCGAAGAATCTGAGGACAACGACCTCGCGCTGGCGCGCCGGCAGGCGACGCACAGCGCTCGCCAGCGCGATCCTGTCCACCAACGCATCAGAGCCGTCAACCACTGGTTCTCGGCGGTCGTTGAGCTCAGCCAGCGGCGCTTCGGTCACCCTGCGGCTGAGGTTGCGCCGGCGATCGTGCAGCAGATTGACCAGGACCCGGTGCGCATAGGCGTGCGGCGCTTCGCGCGCCACGTCCCACCGCCGTCCCACTCGCACCAGCACAACCTGCAGAAGGTCCTCGGCGAGGTCTCGGTCGCCTGTCAGCAGATACGCGCTACGCAGCAGCGACACGGACCCGCGGGCGACGAACTCGTCAAAAGAGGGATCGCGCGCCACGCGTACCGAAGTGTTCACCACATCCGTCTTTAACTCCAACCAGCCGGAACCGGTTGACATCGCGCGAAACGCATTCTTGACGACGAGTCAGTTAGCTACGACCGCCAACGCCGCCGCTGCTGATCGCCGAAATGCAGGCCTCGACGCAGAAGGGGATCCACCATCGGACGCTTTCACCGCCCCTAAGGTCGGGCGCCGCCATCGTCTCAGCGACCAACGATCGGCGAACACGAATGAGGGCCACGCATCTGGGCGAGGCGCAGGTCTCATCGCACCACGGTTGGCGAGTTGCGGTTGCTTTGAACACGGGCGCAGCTGGTCGGTGTCGGCGATCGGCTGCGATACTCAGGGTCTGTTTGAGATGTTCACCGAGCGAGCGCGCGAGGCGATTGGGCGCGCGCAGGACGAGGCGCGGGGGATGGGGCACCAGTCTGTCGAGGTCGAGCACCTG
>JBAQGP010000352.1:0-4334 GCA_049287845.1 Solirubrobacteraceae bacterium
GCCTGGGTCGGAGCCGAGGTGCAGCGCCGGTGGGGCGGCGATCCCGCGCGGCTGTACGTCGGCGGCCACTCGTCGGGGGCGATGCTCGCCCTCACCAGCGGCTGCCGCGCGCAAAGTCCAGTGGCGGGCATCGTGCCGATCGGTGGGCGTTACGGGATGCACCAAGGATCGGCGATCCTAGGTGGGGTCGACCCCGTCATCCCAGCAAGCGAGTGGCATCTTCCCCGCGTTCCTGCGCAGGCGGTTATCGCCTTCAGCGAGCAGGAGGCCGATGGCGATGAGGAGCCTGACGACCCCCGCCGGTTGGGTGATTGCGCGCGCATCGGTCGGTCGCTGGCGCGGGCGATGGCAGAGCGTGCCTGCGAGGTCACCGTTGCCGCCCTAGCGCCGATGGGCCATTGGCAGACGGTGTCGACGCTCGGCGATGCGGGGAGCGAGACAGGGCGCGCGACCCTGAGAATGATCGGATCGGAGGGCTAGCGTGGCGAGCGTGGCAGGCGTGGGTCAGCGTCTACACGCCGACGGGGCGGCGCCGATCGTCCACACCCGCGGCGGCGCGGTGTCGGGGGTGGAGGTCGATCGCAGCTACCGGTACCTGCGCATTCCCTTTGCGGCTCCGCCTGTTGGGGCGCTTCGCTTTCGGCCGCCGGTCCGCGAGCGTGCGTGGCAGGGTGTCCGCGACGGCACCATCCTCGGAGCGGTATGCCCGCAACCGCTCGATCCGCTGGACGGGCCGATGGGCACTCTCGACCCGCCGGCAGACGAGGCCGCGTGCCTCACGGTGAACGTGTGGATGCCGACCTTTCCCCCGGCAGCGCAGGCCGGGCATCCCATCTTCGTCTGGATGCACGGCGGAAGCTGGCGCAACGGGTTCGGCGGCGAGCCGACGTATGACGGCGCCGCCTTCGCTCGAGACGGCGTCGTAGCCGTCTCGTTCAACTACCGACTGCACGCGCTGGGACTCCTTGACCTGCGCGCGCTGTTCCCCGATGCGCACGACACCGCGAATCTGGCGTTGCGCGACGCCATCGCGGCACTGGAGTGGACGCGGGACAACGCCGCCGCGTTCGGCGCCGACGCTGACAACGTGACGATCTGTGGCGAATCGGCCGGGGCCGCCGGTGTCGGCGCGCTGCTCGCCGCCCCCGCTGCCCAGGGACTGTTTCACCGCGCGATCCTCCAGTCGGGCTCGTGCCATCAGGTGCTCGAGCCGGCGGAGGCCCAGCACATCGCCGAGCGCTTCCTGACCGAAGTGGGCGTCACGCCCGGCGACTGGCCCGCCCTGCAGACAGTTTCGGTGCAGCGCGTCGTAGCAGCGGCATCTGACGCCAGGCGACTGGTGAGCGGCTCAGACGGCCGTCCGCTGCGCCTGCCCTGGAACACCGTCCGCGACGATGACTCCCTGCCCCGGACGGGCTATGAGGCGCTGACCGCGGGCGCACTCAGAGACGTCGACCTGCTCTGCGGCACGACCGCCGACGAGTTCCGGCTGCGCTGGCTGATCGAGGAGCCAAACGTCGAGCCAGCGCCGCTCGCGCATCTGTCGGCGGTGCAGCAGCGTCGGCTCGTGGACGCCTACCGACGGGCGGGGCGGGGCGCCACCCGTCGCGATCTGCACGAGGCCGTGACGAACGACCAGTCTTTCCTTCTGCCGGCAGTGCGAGCCGCGGACGCGCATACGCATCATGGCGGTCGCACGTTCATGTACCTGTTCTCCTGGCCGTCGCCCGTGCTCGGCGGCCGGATCGGGGCAGCGCACGCTCTGGAGAACGGCTTCGTTTTCGACACGCTGGTGACCCCCGGCTTCCATGGCGAGGATCCGCCGCGAGAGCTGGCGAGGGACATGCACGGGGCGTGGGTGCGCTTCACCGCAACGGGCGATCCGAACGGCGGCTCGCTACCGAAGTGGCCAACGCACGACGCGGCCTCACGGCCGGTGCTGCGCTTTGATGTTCCCTGCGAACTGCTTCACGCGCCGTTCCAGACCGAGCTTGAGGCGTGGGCGGACGTGGCCGACGCAGCGCTCGGCGTGTTCTAGACGCCGGCGCCGGTCACCCGCGCGCGACGCAGCGGACCGGCAGTTGCTCAGGGCCGTACAGGGGCCAATGCAGCGGCATGCCCTCGCCGGCGAGCGTGAACTCGCTCGTCTGGGCCAGCAGCTCCTCCAGCGCGGCGCCCATCTCGGCGCGGGCCACCGGCTGCCCGGCGCACTTATGAGCGCCGTGGCCAAAGGCGATGTGCGGGTTGGGACTGCGGCCAAGGACGAAGCGGTCGGCGTCTTCGAAGACCGACTCGTCGCGGTTGGCCGACGTCAGCACCAGCGCCACCTGCTCGCCGGGCTGGACCTGCCGCCCGCGGATCGACGTCTGCTCCGTGGCGGTACGGGCAAAGCCCTGGTTGGGGGTGTACAGCCGCAGGAACTCCTCCACGGCGTCGGCGATGAGCTGCGGCTCAGCGCGCAGGCCCGCCTGGAGGTCACGGTCTTGCGCCAGGTGCTTGACCGCACTGGCGATCGCGGCCGTCGGGGCGACGTGGGCGGCGATCAGCAGCTGCCGCAGACTGCCCGCGATGAACTCGTCGTCCAGCGGTTCGCCGTCGATGCGGACCTCGTGCAGCGCGGTGACGACGTCCCGCTGCGGGTCGGTCGGGTGCGCGCGGCGCCGCGCCACGATCTCTCGACAGCGCTCGTACAGGTACAGGTTCTCCTCCTCGGCGATCTCCGCGCGGCGATGGCCCTGCGCCCACTCGAAGCGTTCGCTGTGGTCGTTGAGCGCGCGCGCCTCGGGTTCGTCGATACCCAGGAACATCCCGAACACGACCCCGGTCAGCGGCGAGCTCAGCCGGCCAACGACGTCGCCGCCGCCGGCCGTGACCAGGTCAGCGACGAGGCGGGCGGCCGTGACCCGGATGCGCGGTTCAAGCTCGGCGACATGCTCGCCCGAGAACACCGCGTTGAGCGGCCGGCGGTACAAGGGATGCTCCGGCGGGTCGAAGTGCAGCGGGGCGCGGCGCCCCGACACCGGGTTGCGCGGGACGGTGATGCCGTGCGCGCTGGTGAAGACCTTGGGGCGGCGGCTGACCTCTTTGATGTCGTCATAGCGGGTCAGCGCCCAGAAGTCCCAGCGTGCGCCGCGGGCGACGGGGCAGGATCCGCGCAACCGCTCCCACGTCGGGTGGGGGTCACGCACGAAGGCGTCGTCGAGAGGGTCGAAGTCCGGTTCGTCAGGTGCCGCGGTCATTCCGAGTGCAGGCGGACCGGGACAGAGAGCGTCCCGATCTCCGGCCACCCGCTCATCGTGACGTCGCCGCGCGCCTCGATGCGCCAGCAGCGCGTCACCAGCTCCTCCAGTGTGATGCGGATGATCTCGCTGGCGAGCGGCGCGCCCGCACAGCGGTGCGGCCCGCCGCCGAACGCCACGTGCTTGGCGATGTTGGGCCGGTGCAGGATGAACTCGTCGGGATCGGGGAAGACGTCCTCGTCACGGTTGGCCGAGGCGTAGGCCAGCGCGATTGGCTCGTCCTTGTGGATCGTGCGCCCGCCGATCTCCACGTCGCGGTTGGCGGTCCGGGCAAACCCGCGGTAAGGGGTGAACAGGCGCAGGTACTCCTGAACGGCGGCGGGAATCAGGCGAGGATCGTCCCGTAGCTGGGCGTGGATCTCGGGATGCTCGCTGAGATGGATGGCCACGCTGCCCAGGAACACGATCGGCGCGACCATCCCCACGACGATGAACTGGCGCACCGTGCCCAGCACCATCGCCTCCGGGAGCGGCTCACCGTTCCAGGTGGCCTGGAGCATCGCCGTGGTGGGGTCGTCATTGGGATCGAGCGGCCTGGCCTTGCGCTCCTCGATCATCCGCCGTGCCACTTCGTAGAGGTCCAGGCTCGCCTTCTTGACGACGTCGTCGGAGGCGTTGTTGAGCGCCGCGGTGTAGCCCTTGGTGATCTCGCGGATCTCCATCCCGGTTTCCACTGGCAGGTTGAAGAAGTGGGCGAGCACCGCCCCCGGCAACGGATGCGCGAAGTCCACGCAGAAGTCGACGTCACCGGCGTCGATCAGCGGCGTCAGCAGGTCGACGACGCAGGCGCGCACGAGCGGCACCATCGCCTCGACCTTCTCCTTGGTGAAGAAGGGATTCAGCGCCCGGCGGTAGGGCGTGTGCTCAGGCGGGTCCAGGTGCAGCGGCGGGCGGCGGCCGGTGAACGCCACCTTCGGCACCACGTTCTGCACCGACGTCACATACGTCTTCCACGAGCGCAGCACCTGCGTGATGTCGGCATGCTTGGTCAGCAGCCAGAAGCCGTTGAAGGCATCCGTGTGCGCCACGGGGCAC
>JBAQGP010000353.1:0-5403 GCA_049287845.1 Solirubrobacteraceae bacterium
GATGAACTGCTTGAGCAGCCCGGCCTGTTTGGCCCCGTGGGGCACGATCGCATAGGTGAACGTGGAGATCGGGTAGGCGATCTTCGCGCTCTTGGGCGGATCGACGATGCTCAACGCATTGTTGGCGGGGACGTGCTTGACGACCGCCGCCGCGTTCTCGATGTTCGAGAGGTTCGGATACTCGAACTTGCCGGCGGCGTTCTGGATGGCAACCGCCGGGAGCTGGTGGGCGATGAGGTACGAGACCGCGATGTAGGCCACCGAGCCCGGGGTGCCCTGGAGCACCGCGGTGACGCCGGAGTTGCCCTTGCCCGAAGCGCCCTTGGGGAAGCTCACCGACGTGCCGGTGCCGATGGAGCGGGCCCAGGACGGACTGATGTGGGTGAGGTAGTTGGTGAACGCGTAGGTGTCACCCGAGCCGTCGGAGCGGAACACCGGCGTGATGGTGAGATTGGGCAGGTGCACGCCCTTGTTGACGCGGGCGATGCTCGGGTCGTTCCAGTTCGTGATGTGACCCTGGTAGATCTGGGCCAGCAGGGAACCTGTCAGGTGCAGCTTGTGGCCGGCGCCGGGGACGTTGTAGCCGATGCCCGTGGCCGACAGCGCCCAGGGGATCTGGATGCAGCTGTGACATCCAGCCGCCTGCGTGGGGCTCAGGGGAGCATCGGAGGCACCGAAGTCCACCGTGCCGGCGGAGATGTCCGCGATGCCGGTACCGGAGCCCACCGGGTTGTAGTTGACCGTGTTGCCGGTTTTGCTGTTCCAGGCCGACGCCCACTCGACCGCGAGGGGGGCGACCAGCGTGGAACCGGCACCATTGAGCGTGCCGCCGGCCGCGGACGCGACCGCGGTGGAGATGAAGCCGGTCGACGCTCCGACAGCCAGCACGGCTGCGGACAACGACACGAGCTTGAAGCGTTGGAAGGCGAAGCCTTTCAAGATTGAGGCCCTTTCGAGTTGGAGACAGTGCGCCCGGCGACGTGAGCCGACCTACGAGCAGCACTAGCATGCGGATCGCGCGGGGCCCGCTTGTTGCCGGGCTGTTACCAGCGTTTTGAGATGTTGTGACGCGGGGTACGGTGGCGGCTCGCGTTTGGGCCCGTTCTTTACGCTGCGCCGTCGATGTCGGCGAGATCAGCTGCCCCGAAAGATCGTCTGATGCGGCTCATGGCCAGCCGGCGAGGGACCGAGCGCAGCCGCGGCGACCAGATCATGCGCGCTCTGTGCCTGGCCGCCGGACTGCTGGCCGCGCTCGTCCTCGTCGAAGTGGCCTACCAGGTGATCTCCGGCGCGCAGCCCGCGATCTCCAAGTTCGGGCTGGGCTTCATCGGCCACATCGACTGGGCCCCGAACTTCAGCCGCTTCGGGGCCGGGGTCATGCTCTACGGGACCGCGGTCACATCGGCGATCGCGATGGTGATCGCGGTGCCCGTGTCGATCGCCATCGCGTTGTACCTGGCCATGCTCGCGCCGCGGCCGGTGCGGGCAGTAGTCGGGCCGCTGGTGGAGATGCTGGCCGCGATCCCGAGCGTCATCCTCGGGTTCTGGGGCCTCATCTTCCTGGCGCCATTCGTGCACAGCCACATCGAGCCGTTCCTCCACAACACCTTCGGGTTCCTCGGGATCTTCGGCCCTCCCCAGACCACGGGGCTGAGCCTCTTCACCGCCGGGCTCATCCTCACCGTGATGGTGGTGCCGATCATCTCCTCGCTGAGCCGGGACCTGTTTCTCACCGTGCCCAGCGAGCTCAAGGAGGGCGCCGAGGCGCTCGGCGCGACCCAGTGGGAGGTCGTCCGAGGCGTCGTGCTGCCCTCGACGATCTCCGGGGTCGCCGCCGCCACCACGCTGGGCCTGGGGCGGGCGCTGGGCGAGTCCATCGCGGTGCTGTCAGTGGTGGGAACGGGTGCGGTCATCCACAAGTCGCTGTTTCAGACCGGCAACACGTTCGCCGCTCGCATCGCTCAGGACATCCAGTACCCGGTGAACGAGCTCCAGGTCCACTCCATCTTCTACCTGGCGCTGATCCTCCTCGTGCTCGGCGTCGCCACCAACCTGATCGCGCGGGGGATCGCGCGCCGTTATGACGTCCACCGCGCATTCTGAGCAGCTCCCCTACGACCCGACGTCGCCGCTGACGCCGTCGGGCAACCTGCGCCGGCGGCTGGTCGTCAGCCGCATCGCCCATGGCATGGCGGTTGCGGCAGCGTTCGTCGCGGTCGCCGCCCTGGCCATCGTCGTCTTCGACGTCGTCAAGTCGGGGGCGTCCGCGCTGAACGTCAACTTCCTCATCCAGGACCCGCCTCAGTTCGGCGGCGCGGGGGGCGGCATCCGCTCCGCCATCGTCGGAACGACGATCATCGTCGCGCTGGCGGGGGTGATCGCGGTGCCGATCGGAGTGCTGATCGCGATCTACATGACGGAGTTCGCCGGCCCACGGTCGCGCATCGCCGGCACGCTGCGCCTGGGTCTCGACCTCCTCCAGGGAGTCCCCTCGATCGTGATCGGCATCTTCATCCTGGGCCTGATCACGCAGCCGCTGCGCAAGGACACCGGCTTCGCCGGGTCGATAGCGCTCGCCATCATCATGCTCCCGCTGGTGGCGCGCTCGACGCAGGAGGTGCTCCGCCTCGTACCTGCCTCCCTGCGTGAGGCCTCCGACGCGCTGGGGGTGGACCGGTGGCGATCGATCCTCACCGTCGTCCTGCCGACGGCGCTCGGCGGCATCGTCACGGGCTCGATCCTGGCCGTCGCGCGCGCCGCGGGCGAGACCGCGCCGCTGCTGGTCAACAACTCCACGTATGGCCCGCACGTCACCGCCAACTGGTTCGGGCCGATGCCGAACATCCCGGTGCTGATCCTCACTGCATCGGACTCGCTGAACCCCTCCGGCTTCCCGCGGGCCTGGGGCGCCGCTCTGGTGCTCCTGGTGCTCATCCTGATCGCCAATGTGGGAGCCAGGTTGCTCCTGGCCCGAAGCCGTCGCAAAATGATCGGATGACCGAGGGGGACCCTGACGTGACGAGCGCCTCGCCTAACCACGATGTCGTGCCGCGCCAGCGCATCCGGACGGCGGCGCCCGTGCCCGTGCCGGCGCCCCCGCCACACATCGACGGCGCCACCGGCGAGGCCGCCCGGGCGACGGTGTTCGACGTCCGCGACATGTCGGTCAGCTACGGCAGCAAGAAGGCGTTGGACTGGACGACGCTGAGGATCTATCGCAACCTCGTGACCGCGGTCATCGGACCGTCGGGCTGCGGCAAGTCGACCTTCATCCGCAGCCTCAACCGCATGAACGACTCGATCCCGGGCTTTCAGCTCGACGGACAGGTCCTGTACCACGGCCACGACATCTACGCCCGGGCGACCAACCGCGTCGAGGTGCGGCGGCGGATCGGCATGGTGTTTCAGCGACCCAACCCGTTCCCCAAGTCGATCTACGACAACGTCGCGTGGGCGCCTCGCAACCTGGGGCTGAAGAAGCACCTCGACGAGCGCGTCGAGCGCGCGCTGCGCGGTGCGGCGCTGTGGGGCGAGGTCAAGGACCGCCTGCGCGCCAGCGCCCTGAGCCTGTCCGGCGGTCAGCAGCAGCGGCTCTGCATCGCCCGGGCGATCGCCGTCGAGCCCGACGTGCTCCTGCTCGACGAGCCGGCCTCGGCGCTGGACCCGGTGGCCACCGCGTCCATCGAGGAGCTCATGCACGAGCTCAAGCACCGCTACACGATCGTGATCGTCACCCACAACATGCAGCAGGCCGCCCGGGTGGCGGACCGGACCGCGTTCTTCTCCCTGGATCCCGACGAGCGCGTCGGCACGCTCGTCGAGTACGACGACACCGGCGTGATCTTCGGCAGTCCCGCGGACACGCGCACGCGGGACTACGTCACGGGCAGGTTCGGCTAACCGATCGCGTCCGGTGAGACCTGGGCCAGCAGCGTCTGACCGCATTGCCAGCAGAATGACGCGCCCATGCTGTGCGGGGCACCGCAGTTGGCGCACGCACCGGCCATGCCCGTCTCCTCGAGGCGCAGGATGCGCTCGACCTCGCCGAGCTCGGCATCGGCCTCCTGCAGCAGGGCGGCGCGCTGCACCAGCACCTCGATGCGGATCCGGTTGCGGATGGCCATCTCATAGACCAGTCCACCGAGGTCCCACTGGAGCTCGGCGACCCGGGCGTTGAGCTGGTCGCGGCGGCGCTTGAGGTCGACGTTGCGGTCATCGCCGATCTTCGTCTTGGAGGTGAGCGGCGGTGCGACGACAGCCTCGGCCGGAGCAGGAGCGGGCCGCAGGACCGCGGTCTCGGCGGTGTCGCCGTTTGGGGAGGAGCCGGTCACTGACCGAAGTAGTTGCCGGTGAGCTTGCCGTTCTGGCAGCCCGCCGTCCCGGCAGTGCACGCGCTGCCCTGGGTGGCCGTGGCACCGGCGGTCTTGGCGCTGCCGCCGGTGACCTTGGCCGCCGCCGCGGATGCCTTCTGGATCACGACCTTGGGCGCCGGCGCCTTGGCGCTCTTCGCCGAGCCGCCGTGCTTGGACTTACCCGTGCGGGCGGAACCGCTGGAGGCCGAGCCCCCGGTGGCCGCCGTCGCGCCGGTGGCCCCGTTCGCAGTCCCGCCGCCGTTGATGGTGATCGCCGGCGCGGCCGCCTGCTTTGTGCTGTTGCTGGAGTTGTTGTGGCCGATGAGCACCCCGACGCCCATGGCCAGCAGCAAGGTTGCCACGCCCGCAATGAGGTTGAAGGCAGCCGAGGTGCGTGGCCGGCGCGGGGTGGCGGCCGAGCGGGTCGTCACGATCTCCTCGACGGATTCCTCGTGAGGGCCAGCGAGGGCGAAGCGCGGCCTGCCGCGGCGCTCGCCGCAGGTCACGCAGTAGCGCTGGTCTGAGGCCAGCGGGGCGCCGCAGTTGACACAGTGGTCACTCGTCCCCGCCAACGAGAGCTGTCGGGTCGGCTCGGTGGGCGCGGAGCCCGGCCGCCCGGGGTCCGCTCGCCCGGCAGCTGCGGCGACATCGGATCGTTCGGGGCCGAGGCTCATCGCGCTCGTCGGGTCGGCGGCATGGACGCCAGTTAGCGTAGGGCTGGCAGTCCGGCCGGATGTGAACAACTCGTGACCAGATCTGCCGGCCGCGTGTGACCGGTGAGATCATGCGGCGTTCTGGATGTTCACATCCCGCCGCCGCTGACGACTCAGACTCAGACCCAGACATGGACACGGACGACCACAGGGGCGCGAGCCCCCGCGCGGACATCGGCCGGGGGTGCGCCAGCTGCGGTGCCCGCCTCGCCACCGATCAGCGCTACTGCCTGACCTGCGGCACCCGGCGGGGGCCGCTGCCGGCGGCGGTCGAGTCGACCCTTCGCGAGATGCGCGTGCCGCCCGGACCGGTCATCGAGAAGCTCCCTCCGCCTGCC